>NZ_JBBCWZ010000043.1:0-27263 GCF_037145695.1 Acinetobacter sp. USHLN143 | reverse complement strand
AAGTGAACGCTATCGAAATAGACGGAAAAGATTCGGTTTACGCATTAACTTAATCGCTGCACTGGTAAACCGGATGAACTTGCAATAACGACTTTCGCAAGAGATCTATTGCTATCCTTTTTGTTCATTCATTTTAAATCAGGAATGTAGTGTTATTGCTGTGCTTCCGCCAGATGACGTTCATTTACTGCCTGTTCATATAACAGCTGTTCTTTTTCTTTATGTTCGACAGAGAAGCGGATCATCAACACACAACTTGCAGCAATCACCACCAAGCTACCCAGTACCATCAAAGTGGTTTGAATATCCAGCATGCCTTTTAACAGGAAACCTGCAGCTACCGCGCCGACATTGCCACCTGCTCCAATAATACCGGCCACACCACCCAAGGCATCACGGTCGATAAAAGGTACCAGTGCATAGGTAGCGCCACATGCCATATGAGTAAACAAGGCAAAGATGGTCATTGCCATGATCGCCAAGGTTGCACTATTCATTTGCGAAAACAGAATAAGAAACAGACCTTCCAGCATGATCAAGGCAAACAGGACTTTGGTTCGACCATCCAGACCTTTTTGAATCGCAACTTTGTCTGAAACAATGCCACCCAAGGCACGGGCAAACAATGCCAGTAAACCAAAAATCCCGGCAGCCATGCCTGCTTCTTTTAGGCCAAACTGGAAGTTGTCGACAAAGTACAAGGCAATAATGTTATGGATGAAAATTTCAATACCAAAACAGGCTGCATAAGCTCCAAACAAAATCCACACACGGTAGTTACGTGCGGCATGCATCAAGATTGCAAGGCCGCCTTTTTTATCGCTACCAACAGAAATACCTTCAGCACGGAGTTCTTTAAAATTGCCTTGTGGACAGTCTTGGGTGAATTTCCAGTACAGTACACCGACAATGATCATCAGAATACCCGGAACCAGAAGTGCAATTCTCCATCCCATTGCCTGTTCTACACCGAACATCACCAAAGCAGCCAGCATTAAAGGCATCAGGGCTTGAGTCGCACCGCCACCGGCATTCCCCCAACCTGCTGTAGTTGCATTTGCCGTTCCCACCACATTTGGCGCAAACATGATACTGGTATGATATTGAGTAATCACGAAGCTGGCACCGATGGCGCCAATCAATAAACGGAAAAACAAGAAAGATTCATAACTGTTGGCCGACGCCACACCAAACACCGGAATACTGCCAATAATCAGTAAGGCGGTATAGGTTTTACGCGGACCGTATTTATCACACAACGGCCCCACGATCAGACGCACCAGAATTGTAATGGCGACTGCGGCAATATTGATATTGGCGATCTGCTCTTTGGTCAGGCTGAATTCACCGGCAATCACTGGCATTAACGGTGCACAGGCAAACCACGCAAAGAAACAGACAAAAAAAGCGAGCCAACTCATATGGAAGGCCCGCATCGCTGAAGTACTAAAGTTAAATAGACTTATTTTTGTTGCTTTATTGAGACTTGTATTTGAAGACATAGCCATTTCCTTACCAGAACTGAACGTATTTAAGTCACTGTGATGCACAAGGCATATCAGTAACGATCAGAACGGACGTCATTGGCCGTCATACAAATGTAGAGTCTTCTTTGACTTTAATTAGATATATGCATAGGTCATGCCAGATTATTTTTAACATAAAATAAACTATTCTTTTATATAAAATAATTTTTATTTCACTTTCAAATTTAGACTTTTCTTTCTTAAAAATAGAGAGAAAAATAGATATCTTCTGAGAAATTATGAGCAAAACAGCGATAGGATGACCTGCCCGGAGTCATTGCTGGTTTAAATCGGTGCAGGGCTGGATCAAATAATTTTTCCCTTTTCAAAATGCAGCAGTTGTGCCTGTAAATACGCCACTTCATCTACATGATGAGTCACATAAATCATGGGTAAATCTGTTTGATGAATCACAATTTTCAGAAAAGGTAAAATCTGGTTTTTCAGCTTTTGATCCAGTCCATTTAAAGGCTCATCCAAAAGTAATAGGTCGGGAGAAGATAAAAGTGCACGACCGATAGAAACGCGCTGTGCCTGTCCACCAGAAAGCTGATGCGCCCGATGCCGAAGTAGTGGCTTTAATTCGAGTAACTCCACAATGTCTTCAAACGTAAATTTCTGCAGACCTTTATTTTTTATATTTAGCTGTTCTGCATATTTCAAATTCTGCACGACATTCAGATGCGGAAACAGTAGGGCTTGCTGAAAAATCAGGGCAATTTTTCTTTGATGAACAGGAATATTCAGTTTCTGCTGATGATCAAATAATATTTTTTGCTGAAAATGAATAAAGCCTTGTGATGGTTTTAATAGTCCTGCAATATTTTTTAAAAAGGTGCTTTTCCCACTTCCTGAGGCTCCCACAATACCAATCAATTGTGTCTGCATATCCAGACTGGCCTGTAGCTGGAAATTTGCGTAATTAAACTGAAAATCACACTTCAGCATCTTAAGCCTCCAATTTACGTTGATACTTCTGCATGATCCAGTAATTTGCAATCAAGGCTGAAAAAGCCAGAATCAGAGATAAAATGACCAAACGCATAGCCATACTTTCTCCATCAGGCTGTTGTAACAGGCTATAAATGGCGATGGGAATGGTACGGGTTTCTTCTGGAATATTGCCAACAAAGGTAATCGTGGCACCAAATTCTCCCAGACTGCGGCTGAAACATAAAATGCTGCCGATTAAAATTCCAGGCAAAGCCAGAGGCAGGCTAATGCTACAGAATACCCGCCATGGTGTGGCGCCCAAAGATCCTGCCACCTGTTCTAACTGCCGGTTGATCATTTGAAAAGACAAGCGAATTGGTTGAACCATTAAAGGAAATGCCACAATCATTGCTGCCAGTACCGCACCTTTCCAGTTAAATATCAGCTGAATTCCCCATGCATGCAGATATTGCCCTAACATCCCCTGATGACCAAACAGCAGGAGCAGAAGATAGCCCAGTACTACCGGCGGTAGCACCATAGGCATCTGCAATATTGCCTCTACGAGAAATTTGGCCCTGAATTCATAACGCGCCAGTAACCATGCTACGGCGATAGCAAATGGCAGACACACCGCTGTGGCAAAGCCCGCTACTTTGGCTGAAAGCGCTAAGGCACTCAGTTCTTCTGGTGTAAGCATGAGCAGTTAGCCTACCTTAAGCTTAAAACCATATTTCTGGAAAATCTGCCTGGCCCTTGGACTCGTCTGGATAAATTCAGAAAATTGGACTGCTGCCTGATTTTTCTGGCCCTGCCGGGTTAAAGCGATTGGATACACAATCGGACGATGTGTACTGGCTGGAAATACTCCTGAAATTTTAACTTTTTTACTCATCAAGGCATCAGTTCTATACACAATGCCGACCTGACATTCGCCACGTTCTACAAATGCGAGAGTTGAACGGACGCTATCTGTACCGACAATTCTGCCCCGAAGCGGATTCAACCAGCCCAACCGGGTTAAGCTTTGCTGGGCATATTTCCCGGCAGGCACCGATTCCATTTGTCCTGTACATAAATAACCCTGAAAGGCTTTAGCAAAATTAAAGTCGGCTGACATTTTAAAATGATTTTTTTGCTGAATAGGACTAATCAATACAAGTTCATTCAAGAGCAAAGGTCGAATCTGACCGATCGAAATTTTTTGTTTTTTAAGTAAATTATGCATCCATTCAAGATCTGCAGAAAAAAAGATATCACTCTCAGCTCCCGCTGCAATTTGTTTCGCCAATACCGAAGACGCAGCAAAAACCGGAACGATCTGGATGTCCTGATGCTGTTGCTCATATAGTCTGGAAATATCAGTAATCGCATTGGTCAGGCTGGCTGCGGCATATATTTTAACTGTTTCGGCATACAGCATGGGGCTAGTCAACAGCACGCCAGTGAGTAGAACTTTGAATAAATCCATCTTTCTCATTCTATGTGATTCGAATATTGAGAATTGCGACAGGCATTTCAAATCAGTAAACCTTGTACCACATGCCCGGCTTGGATTTCTGTTGCTGCCGGAATACGTACCAGACAATTGGCCTGCATCAGATTACTCAACATATGCGACTGCTGTTTCGCCAGGCTTTTGAGCTTTAAAGTACCCTGATCAAATTCTGCAGCCATTCTTAAACAACGTTCACGTGCATCCGCTTTCAAATCATGTGTCATTACCGCACTAAGCCATGCAGGTGACTGCTTTTGCCCTTGTAAGGCATTCAGTAAAGTTGCCGTATAGATTTGCATCCCGACATACACAGCAGCCGGATTTCCCGGCAAACCCAAGAGATAACAGTAACCTTGATCATCTCGACGATACTTGGCAAATAACATCGGTTTTCCGGGCTTCTGCTTCACTTTCCAGAAAATCTGCTCAAAACCCTGCTCCAGGGCAACAGGGCGAATGAAATCATAATCACCCACCGAAACCCCGCCTGTGGTCAAGATGACATCGTATTGGTGTTTGAGTCGGTTCAGTAATAATTGCAGTTCGGACTCACAATCGGGCACATGCAGAATATCTACGTTTTGACCCTGTGACTGAAACCAAGCCTGAATCAGTGGAGCATTGGCGTCAAAGACTTTTCCGGAATTCAGGTCTTCAATGCTGGAAGCCACTTCATCTCCAGTAATCACGACAGCAATTTTAGGATAACGATAGACTGAAACCTGCTTTACGCCTGCCATGCTCAAAGCTGCAATTGCACCTACATGCAGTTTTTGACCTGCATCTGCCAGACGCTGCCCTTGTGCGATTTCCTCGCCTGCATCACGTATATCCGTATGAGGCTTTAGGTCTGTTGTAATAATGATTTGATTGGCATGGCATTTGACAATTTCCTGACGGGCGACCGTTGTAGTTCCTGCTGGAATCCTGGCACCGGTAAAAATCCGGACCGCCTGACCTGGCCGCAGTTCAATTTCAGTACTTTGCCCTGCCCGAATCTCTCCAATGAGTTCAAAAGTGCTGTGAGCACTAACATTTTCTGGACTGCAAAGCGCATAGCCATCTACAGCACTTTGTGAAAACAGCGGCAATGGTATGGCCGAATCAATCGCCTCTGCCAGATAGCGATTCAGAGCCCGAGCAAGCGGCAGGCTTTCAGTTGCTAGGATATGCGTCTGCTCAAGTATCATCTGCAGCGCCTGATCAACAGAAATCAGTCCCGGCTCAGCACCGCAGGCTGAATGTGATAGTGCCTGATTCATTGATAACCTCCCGCATGTGGGATATTTTTTTGCACATCAAACAAGTGCACCAAAGCCGGAAGTACCGCGATCAGGGATTCTTTCGCACCCTGCCGACTTCCCGGTAGGGTCATCACCAGACTGTTCTCAATATAGCCAGCCACGCCACGACTTAATGCTGCATAAGGGGTACGTTTTTGCCCAAAACTACGTGAAGCTTCCATTAAACCGGGAATTTCCCGTTGCAGCAAAGGTTGTAGGGTTTCGACGGTCAGGTCTTTAGGACCTAAGCCAGTACCGCCCACAGTTAGAATCAGCGGATACTGATTTTTCTGCTGTTCAATCAGGGTCAATAGCTGTTCAGGGCGATCTGGAATGACCTGATAACTAATAGAATCAAAATTGGCTTCTTTT
Organism: Acinetobacter sp. USHLN143; assembly: GCF_037145695.1. Lineage (GTDB taxonomy): Bacteria > Pseudomonadota > Gammaproteobacteria > Pseudomonadales > Moraxellaceae > Acinetobacter > Acinetobacter fasciculus. The sequence continues at coordinate 21,651 of NZ_JBBCWZ010000043.1, read as the reverse complement.
AAAATTTCCAGTACGTTTTGTCCGGCAGTGTCCGGCTTTTTGCCTGCTGCAACCGTATCGGACAGTACAATAACTGAAGCGGACAGACTCTCTTTAAGTACGCGGGTAAAATGTGATTTTCCACCTTTTTTCTGCTGCAACCTGCATTGATCCAGCGACAAATCTTCCGGTTCACAATGTGGCTTCAGCATGTCATACAAGGTCAGACCCGCCAGACTGACCGCTGTCAAAGCTTCCATTTCCACACCGGTGGGTCCAATGGTTTCAACGGTAGCAATAATTTCGACATGTGCATCAAACAGTTTATATTCGACATCGGCACGATAAATCGGCAATGGATGGCACAGTGGAATCAGCTCATCGGTCCGTTTGGCACCCAGAATGCCGGCAATGCGTGCTGTTTTCAGGGCATCCCCTTTTTCAGTATTGCCATTACGCAGCAACTCAATGCAATGTGGCGGTGCATGCAGGATTCCAGTGGCAATTGCTGTACGGTAACTTTCTGCTTTCATCCCTACATTTTTCATGATTCATCCCGAGCTAATTTTAAAATCTGTTTAAAGTGATTCACCTTATGCATCCTCATTAGACACATTTAATTAGATGGTGATTGGCAAGCGTGTGGTGCTACATGGTGATGCTGACAATGCAGATCTTCTGCAGGATGAGAGTGATCCGTTTCAGGTCCATGATCTTTTCGGATACAACAGCCTTCGACATATTGACTGCTACCATCCGTATAAAATTCTTCTTTCCAGACCGGAACTTCATGCTTCACCCGTTCCACAGCTTCCTCACAGGCAGCGAAGGCCTCACGACGATGGGCCGCATAAGCCATAGCAATAATGGCTGTTTCCCCAACCTCCAGCTCACCAATACGGTGCACTACCCGCACATAAGACACCTGGTATTTGATCTGGATCTGCTGTTCAATTTCACGAATCATTTTTTCAGCCACAGGCGCATAGGCGGTATATTTCAGGGCATGCACAGCTTTCCCCTGATGATGGTTACGTACTGTTCCGACAAAGATGCCGATTCCACCACATTCCGGAAAATGCTGGATACCATCAAAATCCTCCAGACTAAAAGCAGTCTGCTGGATTCGAGCAAATTGTTTTAATGGTTTGAGTTGCATCTCAGCCTCCTGCTACCGGCGATAACAGCACCAGCGTACTGTCCCGATTTAAAACGTTCTGTCTGGAAATAATGTCTTCACCGATTGCACAGGCGCAGCGTTCCAGCATGGGCTGTATATCGGGATAGAGGGATAACAACTGGTTCAGGACTTCAGAAACCTGAATTTCAGACTCACATTGCAAATTTAAATCTGCTGGAAGTTGTCGTTCAATCGCACCGAAGGCTTCTATTTTGATATGAATTAATTTTTGCTGAGTGAGTGACATATTTATCCTCCAATGCTGTGCATGCTGATTTTTCGAATCGGCTTTTGTATTGGTGATTGCTGGATCGCATGGAAGCCGGCCTCTTTATGCCAGATATAAGTGTGGAGCTTGTGCTGAAATGTCTGTGTGGCGAAATGATCCAGCGCCAGTTGTTCAATATCTGCCTTAAGGTTCAGGCCTTGTCTGGCAAATAAACAGTTATAAAATTCACCTTGGGCATTGAGGCGTAGGCGATCACAATCACCGCAAAATGAATGGGTAATGGTGGAAATAATCCCTAAAGGCTGCCCATTGACCAAATAGCCGCGGGCTGGATTGGCGCCTTGTCCTTGAGATACCTGGACATCAAATTCAGTTTTCAGTTGATCCAGGATATCCTGCTCACTGATGACATCAGACGGATTCCATTTCTGATCGCCATCGAGGGGCATAAACTCAATAAAACGCAGTTCTATAGCCTGATGCTGTGCCCATTTCACCAAAGGAATAATCTGATTGTCATTGATGCCTTTGATCAGCACACTATTGATCTTGACGGTCAAACCTGCCTGCTGTGCGGCAGAAATACCTTGAAGTACAGGCTGTAACTGTTTTTGGGTCAGTTGCTGAAACTGCTTTGGATCAAGACTGTCTAGACTGATATTCAGATCGTCCAGTCCTGCCTGTTTAAGCGCTTGAGCATAATCTTTTAAATAATGGCCATTACTGGTCATGGAAATACGTTTCAGGCCAAAGGCTTTCAATGTCTGCAAGCGAGCAATAAAATGAACAATACCTTGACGCATCAACGGTTCGCCACCCGTCACCCGGATCTGCTCAATCCCGTGTCGCACCATAAACTCGCAAAAAGCATACAGGGCTTCAAAACTGAGCAAATCTTTTTTATTTATCCATTGCGGATGTTCAGGCATGCAATAGCTGCATTTAAAATTACAGCGGTCAGTCACCGAGATCCGCAACTTACGTTTCTGGCGTCCAAACTGATCCTGAAAGATAATCTCAGGTGCTAAAGCTGTCATGCTGTTCATTGCTGCGGTCCATGATGAGATCTGCCCGGTTATTTAACAGTCTTGATTTACTGCTCTATTTCTTCACAATGAATCAGCAATAAACGTTCCAACTTTGCACAAATTTATGTTTAATGAATGTTAATGGATGATATTTGTTGTTTTTTAGCCCGAAAGTTTTCTCGAAAAATAAAAAAAGCAATATTTTGGTGAGCCAGAATATGATAATTCGGCTTTTAGCATTGTAAACGCTATAGAAAGTTAAGCTGTTGATGCTGCTGTAGCTCATCAAATGAATTAATGCTGTGGAAAAACAGGGCACGATTTTTAAAACTTGCCCGCTGCATGTGCATGTCAGCAAAACAGCGTTTTAAACTGCGCTGATCCTGTTCAAGATGTTGTATAAGAGTGGGTAAGCTGCTGCGCTTCATCAGACAGAATGGAAACAATGCTTTTTCATTGATTTCAACTACCGCCACTTCAGATAAAGGATGTCGTTGCAGGGCTTGATGTAAACGTGAAATGACTTTTTTGGGAATATAGGTCACATCACAGGGTACGAACAGCACATAATCAGATTGTACATGTGACCAGGCACTCTTCATGCCCATCAATGGTCCCTGAAAACCGGGTTCATCGTCCTGATAAAAGTCGATCGAAGGAATCATCCGTTTATAAATAGAGTGATCGCGGTGACTATTGACCCAGACTTTGCTTGCCCGGGCCTTCAGCTGCTGATGAATTTTAATCAGCTGGATTTCATCATCAAATTTGTGCAGCAATTTATTGATGCCATTCATGCGCCGCGCTAGACCTCCGGCCAGAATCACCACGTCGGTTTCCGGATAAGACACCGTCTTCATCACTCTTCTTTTCATTCTATGCACTCCGTCTGGCAGGCCTTAATCAGGCCTCTAATTTCTGGCAAACACGAACCGCAATTTCCTCCGGCTTTTAGACATGCAGTCACCTGTTTTTCATGCGTGATATTTTTATCTTTAATGGTTTGAATAATTCGGTTCTTGCCGACCTTAAAACAGCTACAGACCAATGCTCCTTCACTATTTCCCATCGACATGGCCTGACCTGCCAGCAATGCTTTACGATGTAATGCACTCAGACGTTCACGTCTAAACAGGCCTGCCACCCAGTCACGATCTGGCAATAGTGCCGCCGGTGCGATATAAAAACTGGCAATTAACTGGCCATCCTGAAGCACCACACTATGACTGATATGCGCCGTTTGATCTTCGAGATTCAGCCATTCAAAGCTTTCATCATCAAAGGCTAACAAGCTCTTGATCTGCCCGGTGATCTCAGAAAAACGGCGCCGGTCTGCCAGTTCATAACGGATGGCCTGATTGGTTTGAATTTTGTTCCACCACACCATATTTTCAATCATGGTCTGGATCTGTTGTTCAAAGCCTTCCCGTACATACAGCACGCCCTGCCACTGAGTATAAAATGGCTGGATCATCACCGGAGTATGCTTAAACTCTGGCTCGCCGGAAATCGGGTCAACCACCGGATTCACTACTTTGCCAATCCGCGCATCGGACGCAAACTGGTCGTTCCAGTGAATCGGTGCAAAAATCTGGCCACGTCGCATATTTTGTGAAAATTGCACACGGAGTAAACAACTTCCCCAAGCCGATTTCACCTCGACCAGCTCGGCATCTTTCAGGCCATATTTTAGCGCATCGTGCGGATGCAGCTCACAATAAGGCTCGGCACGATGCTGGGATAAACTGGCAGATAATCCGGTACGGCTCATGGTGTGCCATTGATCGCGAATGCGTCCGGTATTCAAGATCAGAGGATATTCAGCAGAAATAGCATGTACCGGATCGGCTGCAACTGTTGGCACCAATCTGGCTTTGCCATCTGCATGACTAAACTGGCCTTGACTAAATAGTTGACTCACCTGATGGTCTTCTTGCTTATCCCAGACCGGCCACTGGGCTGGTGTCAGATGCTGATATTCCACAAAACTGAGATGAGTTAGACCTTGCAGGTTGAAATAGCGAAAATTAGGGGTATCTTCACGTTGCGAAAGCGAACTATTTTGATAGGCAGATAAACGGGCATGTTCCAGAAAAATGTCATGGCTATTGCTAAAGTCAAAACCGCGAAAACCTAAGACCTGAGCCACCCGGGAAATGGCCCACCAGTCCGCTTTGGCTTCACCCGGAGCCGGCAAAAAAGCCTTTTGCCGGGAAATACGGCGCTCCGAATTGGTGACTGTGCCATCTTTTTCGCCCCAACCTAGTGCCGGTAACAGTACATCGGCATATTGCGTGGTATCGGTGTCGAGACAAATATCGGAAACCACCACAAATTCACACTTTTCCAGAGCGCGTTTAACCTGATCTGCATCGGGCAAACTCACGATCGGATTGGTGGCCATAATCCAGATGGCCTTGATTTTCCCGCTTTCCACCGCTTGAAATAAATCTACTGCTTTTAATCCGGGCTGCCGCGCGATGACCGGGCTTTGCCAGAAATCCTGCACCAGTTGCTGATGCTGCGGATTATCCAAATCCAGATGACTGGCCAGCATATTGGCCAGCCCCCCGACTTCCCGTCCGCCCATCGCATTCGGCTGTCCGGTCATGGAAAAAGGTGCCGAACCGGGTTTGCCTATTTTTCCTGTCAATAAATGACAGTTAATAATGCTATTGGCCTTGTCTACGCCTTGAGAGGATTGGTTTACGCCCATGGAAAACAGGCTCATGATTTTTTCGGTCTGGGCAAATTTCTGAAAAAATAAGGTTAATTTTTCAATAGTAATCCCAGTTCGTTGAGCCACGCTTTCAAGCGATGACTCTGTCGAGCTGCTGGCAAGTGCCTGCTCCAGACCTTGAGTATGTTGGTTAACAAAATCCTGATCGGTATAGCCATTTTGCTGAAGATATTGCAACAAGCCATTAAACAGCGCGACATCCTGACCTGGTAAAATCGGCAAGTGTAAGTCTGCCGCTTCACAGGTTGCAGTAAAGCGCGGATCAATCACCACCACAAATAAATCCCGCTCTTCCTTGGCTTTCATGATGCGCTGATAAAGCACCGGATGGCACCAGGCGGTATTGGAACCGACCAGAACCACCATTTCTGTCTGCTCAAAATCTGTGTAGCTGGCCGGCACCAGGTCTTCGCCAAAAGCCCGTTTATATGCTGCCACAGCAGATGACATGCACAGTCTTGAATTGGTATCAATATTGGCAGTACCCAGATAGCCTTTTACAAATTTGTTCACCACATAATAGTCTTCAGTCAAAAGCTGGCCGGAGACATAAAAGGCGATGCTGTCGCGTCCATACTGCTCAATACATTGCTGAAATTTATTGGCAATACTTGAAATGGCATGATCCCAAGTGCTTATTTGCCGCTGCTCTTTTCGACCTGTTATCGGATGTAGAAGCCGGGTTTTTAAGCCAAGTGTATCGGCAAGATGACTGCCTTTAATACACAACTTGCCCAAGTTCGCCGGATGCTGAACATCGCCTTCAATCTCAACCTTTTCACCCGTCGGGGTTTGGCTTACGTGCGCAATGACGCCACAGCCTACCCCACAATAAGGACAGGTCGTCTGAGTAGTTTTTATTTGGGATTCAGTAGAGCTATGTAGTTCCATAACCGGAATACTATTCATTGCTGCTGTGCTCCTTAATCATCCAAATTCACGTGTTTCACCAAATCTCTGATATCTAGCTTTTACAGGTTTGATTTAAATTTTTTCTATGTCTCAAATGCTTTAATTCTCCCCAACCCTCCTTTAGCAAAGGAGGGAGGTTCCCCTCTTTATCCAAGAGGGGTTGGAGGAGATTTATCCGATTACCCTGCCTTTTTGAATGCAAAATCCCGACCAAAAAGCAGTTTGCTGCGGATATTGCTAATTGGTGTCTGGTCCGCAATCAGTTCTGCATACCAAGCCCCATCTTCAGTATCGCCAAATAGCACCGCACCAATGACTTTTTCCTGCTGGATGATGATCCGTTTATAAATCTGACGTTTTTCATCATTCAGCACGATATCTTCAAAATCATCCTGAGGTTCAAAATTTCCGGCCGAGAAGACATCACATCCACTGACCTTGAGTTGGGTCGGAACAGTCGGTGCCTTAAAGGTCAGTCGGCCATGTTCAGCCAGATGCGTCGCACAGATAAAGGCTTGTCCCCATAGGGGTTCAACCAATCCAAAGGTCTGACCACGATGCTCAATACATTCACCCACTGCATAAATACTCGGGTCATAGGTTTGCATGGTGTCATTCACCAGTACTCCACGATTGCAGCGCAAGCCAGCCTGTTCAGCCAGAGTTTTATTTGGTCGAATCCCGACGGCAAAAACTACCAAATCAGCATCCAGCACTGTCCCGTCTTTTAAACGCAGTTGAGTCACATGGCCGTCTATACCGAGCAGCTCTTCGGTGTTGGCTTCAGTGATGATTCGGATGCCTTTATCTTCAATTGATTTTTTCAGCATTTGACTGGCTTTCATATCCAGTTGACGATCCATAATACGGTCCATCAGATGCAGCACAGTTACATTCATCCCCTGCTGCTTCAGTCCATAAGCTGCTTCTAGACCCAGCAACCCACCTCCAATCACGACGGCATTTTGCTTGGTTTTGCAGTAATCCAGCATGTGGTTAACATCCTGAATATCCCGGAAGCTAATCACGCCTTCAAGTTCAGCACCTGAAATTGGTGGTATAAAGGGTTTGGAACCAGTAGCGAGGATCAGACGATCATAAGCAACGATTTCACCTTTTTCGGTATGAACCTGCTTACGTGAACGGTCGATAGAGCTGGCAGCATCTCCAGCGATGAATCGAATGCCTTTTTCGGCATACCAGTCGGCTGAATGCAGCATAATTTCTGCAAAGCTTTTCTCGCCAGACAATACCGGTGACAACATGATCCGGTTGTAATTGCCCCATGGCTCTTCCCCAATCACGGTAATGTCATAACGATCTGGCGCCATATCCAGCAAGTCTTCCAGACAGCGCATGCCCGCCAGCCCATTTCCGACCAGTACCAGTTTTAAACGCTCTGTGTTCTGACCATTACTGGAAATATAGGTCTTTTGTGGAGTCGGACTCACCAGAACTTTGCCATTTTCAATTCGGGTTGGAAATACCAGTAATTTCTGGTCTTGCTCTTCCAGACAACGGCCGGTCACCAGACTGAAATGCTGCTTATAAATTGGGGATGCGACTACACGCTCACCTTGCAGATCACCCAGAATGCCACGTGCCATGACATTGGCCAGACTAAATGGATCTTGATTGCTGAGTGCATACACCCGCTGTTCCTGACCCACGCGAAAAATTGCAATCTGCTGATCTTCAATCAGGGCTGCCACACCGGTATTCGGGGTAATCTCATCCAGATTGCAGACTTCGTACCAGTTCAGTTCGTTCATGTCTTTTAAAATTGTCATTTTCATTCTCCCTGACTGTGGTATTTAGGCTTCAACCACTGGAATACGGTTTAAATCACGTTCAGCTTCTGTCTTTGGACGAATCTGGCCACGTACAGGCGTAAACTGAATATTCGGGTCATTCTGCTCAGCTGCTTTGGCATTGATAAAAGTCTTAAAGCGTTTGCGTACTTCAGGATCTTCAATCGCGGTGCGCCATTCATCCTGATAAGTGCCAATCACATGCTGCATACGGCTTTCCAGTTCAGCAGCAATACCCAGTGAATCATGCACAATGACATCTTTCAGATAGTCCAGCCCACCTTCCATATTGTCACGCCATACGCTGGTGCGTTGCAGACGATCTGCTGTCTGGATATAGAACATAAAGAAGCGGTCGATATATTTGATCAGTGTGGAAGTATCCAGATCCGAGGCAAGTAGTTCAGCATGGCGCGGTTTCATACCGCCATTGCCACATACATATAGATTCCAGCCTTTTTCGGTGGCAATGACACCGACATCCTTGCTCTGTGCTTCTGCACATTCACGGGTACAGCCAGATACTGCCATTTTGGTTTTATGTGGTGAACGCAGGCCTTTATAACGATTCTCCAGGAAAATCGCCAAGCCGACAGAATCATCGACTCCGAAACGGCACCAGGTACTGCCCACACAAGATTTCACCGTACGTAAGGATTTGCCGTAGGCATGTCCGGACTCGAAACCGGCATTGATCAGTTTTTCCCAGATTTCAGGCAGCTGATGTACCTGTGCACCAAACATGTCAATTCGTTGTCCGCCCGTGATTTTGGTATATAGACCATAATCTTTGGCGATCTGACCGATGGTAATCAGACCATCCGGGGTAATCTCGCCGCCTGCCACACGTGGCACAATCGAATAGGAACCATCTTTCTGGATATTGCCGAGGTAGTAGTCGTTGCTATCCTGCAAACCGGCATGACTTGGTTTCAGAACAAAATCATTCCAGCAGGATGCCAGAATATTGGCTACAGTCGGTTTGCAGATATCACAGCCCATGCCGTGCCCATGTTGCTGAATCAGGTCAGAGAAAGTCTTGATTTCATGCACGCGTACCAGGTGATACAGTTCCTGACGCGAATAGGCAAAATGTTCGCACAGGTGATTGTTCACCGTGACACCCTGACGTTGTAATTCAGATTTGAGAACCTGCGTTACCAGTGGCGCACAGCCACCGCACGCCGTTGCAGCCTGGGTGCATTTTTTCAGTGCACCCAATGAAGTCGCACCGCCATCAATGGCTGAACAGATATCAGCTTTGGAAACGTTATTACATGAACAGATGGTCGCGCTGTCAGGCAATAAATCGATGCCACTACCACCCGATTTTGAAGTTGCCTGATCAAAACCTGGCATGATCAGGCTTTCCGGTTGCTCCGGTACAGCCAGACCATTTAGCATCATTTGCAGGAGATCACTATATTCTTTGGCACAGCCCACCAGCACCGCGCCCAGCAGCTTGGTCTTGTCTGCTGACACCACGATTTTTTTATAAACCTGCGCCGCTTCATCAGCATAGAAATAGCTCAAGGCCCCTGGGGACATAGCATGTGCATCACCAATAGAGGCAACATCCACCCCCATCAGTTTGAGCTTGGTACTCATGTCCGCACCAGCGAATGCATGACTTTCTTGGCCTAGGACATGTTTTGCCGCGATCCGCGCCATGTCATAGCCTGGTGCAACCAGACCATAAATTTTATTGTCCCAAAGTGCACATTCACCAATGGCATAAATGTCCGGATGTGAGGTCTGGCAATAATCATTAATGATGATGCCGCCACGCTCACCAATCAGTAAACCACTTTGGCGCGCCAGTTCATCACGCGGACGAATGCCGGCCGAGAACAGGATGATATCGGTTTCAAGCACCGAACCATCTCCGAACTTCATTACATGCTGAGTGCTGTCACCATCTTCAATACTTGACGTGGCCTTTTGAGTATGTACCTTGACACCCAGGTCTTCAATTTTAGAGCGCAGTACCCGGCCGCCCAGATCATCAATCTGCACCGCCATCAGACGCGGAGCAAATTCTACGACATGGGTTTCCAGATTCAGATCTCGCAGGGCTTTCGCTGCTTCCAGCCCTAGCAAGCCGCCGCCAATCACTACGCCAGTTTTGGCATTCAGACTGGCTGCACGAATGGCATCCAGATCTTCAATGGTACGATAAACAAAGCAATTCTGACGGTCATTGCCCGGGATTGGTGGCACAAAGGCATAAGAACCGGTAGCGAGAATCAACTTGTCAAAACTCAGCACATCACCCTGGCTGGTGGTGACGGTTTTATGGAGCTGATCAATTTCAACCGCTTTAGTATTAAGTCGCAAATCAATGCCATAAGCATCGGCAAAATCACTACGACACAGACTCAGATCCTTGACCGACTTGCCGCTGAAATATTCGGTCAAATGTACCCGGTCATAAGCTAAATGTGGCTCTTCTGCCAAAATGGTCAGCTCAATGTCATCACCGGCCTGTTCCAGTACAGATTCGATGAATTTATGCCCCACCATGCCATGCCCAATCATGAGAATTTTCATATCTGCACTCCAACTATTGTTTTTTTAAAGATGATAAAAAGCCGCATATCACGTCTAGGCATTGATATGTCTGCTGATTGAATATGTTGTAAATACCGCAACCCAGCGCTTTGTAATGCTGGAGGAAGGGTTGAAACGCTTGTGCGTTTTGTATTGCTGAACAACTGACCATGTCATTTATCCTGTGCTGAACGAAATACCAATCACACTCCTTGAAAGTGCAATTACGATCAGAACGGACATCGTTGGCCGTTGTTAGTATTGAAAGTCATCTTTGACGATTTAATAAATGCAGAAATCGTGCCAACTTTTTTAATAGAAAAATGCCTTGTTTCAGGCAGATGATCTACCTAAATGCTTCATTTTGATCAGCTATCAGCTGAAATCCCTAAAGCTGTGCACTAAATTGAACAGAAAAACGAAATTTTATGCACCAATTTAATGGCATGTTTTTTGCTTTAATCCTGCTTGAATATTCCTTAGGCCTTACTTGAAAATATTCCATGTCCAAATTACGAATTGCTCTTATTGATGATGATCTGGAGCGCGCCCAATTCATCCAGGAATCCTTACTTTCACATGATTTTCAGGTGGTGGCCTGTTTAATCCTGAATGACCTGAATATGGTACATGTTAAGGGTATTCATGCAGATGTGATCTTGCTGAATATGGATCATCCGCATCGGGATATTATTGAAAGCTGTGTCAGCCAATATGAACTTCCGACCGTGCTGTTTACCCAGAACTCCAATAAAGACACCATCAAAAGTGCGATTGATGCCGGAATCACGGCTTATATTGTCGATGGTATTGATCCCACCAAACTAGAAAGCATTCTGGAAATTTCAATTGAACAGTTTCGCAAGCATAAAAAGCTGCTGAATGATTTAAAAGAAACCCAGGACAAACTGATTGACCGTAAAGATATCGATAAAGCCAAAGCGTTGCTCATCCAGCTGCATGCATTAACGGAAGAGCAAGCTTTTGCTTTATTGCGTAAAAATGCCATGAGTCACCGGATTACCATTGGTGAAATGGCCAGACGCTTACTGGATGCACAGAAGCTGTTATTGGGCCAATAAGGAAAAGAATATGTCCACATTAGAAAAAACTGAACTCAATATTGGCTATATTCCTTTACTTGATTGTGTTGCCATTCTCTGGGCCGAAAAACAGGGGTATTTTGCTGAGCAAGGATTAACCATCAATTTAATCCATGAAGCCTCCTGGTCTAGTTTGCGTGACCGTCTGGCCTATGGCTTTCTGGATGCTGCACATTGCTTGTCTGCCATGCTGCCCGCTGCTGCCCTGGGTACAGACCAGTTACAGGTGGCTTTGCAAACCCCTCTAGTACTGAGCGTGAATCAGGCTTTTATTAGCCTGCGCCAGGATTTGTGCTATGAACTCGGCATCCAGCCTGGGGATGATGAACAGAATACCTCAAAGAAACTGGTACAGGCTTTACAACAGAATCATTCCATCAATCTGGCCTATGTGTATAAATATTCGATTCACCATTACTGTTTAAAAGAATGGTTGGCGCTGACTGATCTACAACTGGCCAAGAATATCCAGCTGATGACGTCCCCACCGCCTTCCATGGTTAAAGGAATCGCAGAACAGGTATTTGATGGTTTTTGCGTGGGAGAACCCTGGAATATTCAGGCCAAACTTGAAGGCTATAGCTTTATCGTTGCGGCGAGCCAGAATGTCATTCCAAAAGTTGCCGATAAAGTCTTGGCCATGACCCAAGAATGGGCAGAACAGCATCCATTTACCGTAGAGGCAGTGGTCAAGGCTGTACAAAAAGCGCAGGATGATTTAAAGCAGCGCAGCGATTTATCAGACGTATGGAACATGCTGGTGGATTATCAGATTATTCAGTTTGAATGTTCCGCCCAGCGGCATGTCTATGACTTTTACAAAATCAAGAATATTATCCGGAATTTTGTTGGAGAAAGTGCCAAACCGAAAGTCGATGATTTTATCTGGCTTCTGCAGCAGATGCAGAAATGGGAAGATATTGAAATGACCGCAGCCGAGAAAAAACAGATTGCACAGCAGTGCATCTATAGCTTGCAAAACCAGCATGCAGACATTATTGGCTAAATGATCCTACTGAAAAAAGAGGCCTGATTTTTCGGGTCTTTTTTATTGAGTCTATTTTCCAGAAAATGATTAAAAATCTTTGCATTCTGATCTAACTTCTTGAATATGATTAAGAGTTGTCTGCTAATTTTTTCTATAAAAATAAGCCATTTTAAGAGTCATTTCAGGATTTGGGATGAAATGGCATCCATTTTGCTTATTCAGTATTACGTTTTATAAAATTTGTAATATTGAGGGGCAACACTATGAGTTACGTTGCACGTGAACTCAGTCAAAGAAATAAATTACTGTTTGGCTTGGGGTCTTTTTTAATACCAATTCTGATTTGGTGTGCAGTCAGCTATTTGCCATTTATTTGGCATCCACAAGTCCAGATTACTGATTCAGGTAGTGTTGCCTATTTACAGGTCGAGAGTCGTATTGATAAAGACCAGTTTTTTTCTGCTGCGCAGTCTGCGGTAGATCAGGGTCTGGCTCCGCCGCAGGGTATTCTGGTCAACCCGATTTATCTGCCTGCACCACATGAAGTTGCGATTGCACTGGTCACGGCCTTTACCACGGAGCCTGCTCAGGCCAATTCACCCTGGTTTCATGAAAGTCTGTGGCACAGTATCAAGCTGGTCTTTACTGCGTTCTTTATTTCTTCCTTGGTCGGTATTCCACTCGGTATTTTATGCGGGTTTTCAAATAAAATTTCCCAGCTGATCGAACCCTTTGTCGAATTCTTCCGCTATTTGCCTGCTCCGGCCTTTGGTGCACTGGCAGTGGCAATTCTCGGAATTAATGATGCACCCAAAATTGCCATTATTGTGATTGGAACCCTGTTCCAGCAAATCCTGATTATTGCCAATACCACACGTCTGGTGGATCGTAGCCTGATTGAAGCCGGTTTTACCTTGGGCACCAATAAACTCAAAAGTCTGTTACATGTGGTGATTCCTGCCGCCCTGCCTGAAATTTACCGCAATCTGCGTGTGTTGCTGGGCTGGGCATGGACTTACCTGATCGTAGCAGAACTAATCGGCAGTACCTCCGGGATTACCTGGTTCATTACCCAGCAAGCCCGTTATCAGAACTTTGATAATGTCTTTGCCGCGATCCTGATCATTGGGGTGATTGGTTTGCTGTGTGATGTGATTTTAATGAAACTGGGACAACGCTTATTTAAATGGAAACCGGGAGCCAACTGATGCAAAACACTGAATTTAATACCCGCGAATACTTTGACAAGATTTATAGCCGTCCGGTGATTCTGGAAGCGAAGCAATTGACGCAAAAATTCAGTCATGGCAAAACTGAACGTACGGTTTTAAATGCACTAAATTTGAAAATTCATAAGCGGGAGTTCATCTGTGTGATTGGGCCTTCCGGTTGCGGCAAGTCAACCTTTAGCCGTGTAGTCGCCGGTCTGGATCCTTATAGCAGTGGTGAGATTCTGGTGGATGGCCAGCCGATTACCGGCCCAAGTCCAGAGCGTGGCATGGTGTTCCAGGGCTATACCCTGTTTCCATGGAAAACCGTCAAGGAAAATGTCATGTTTGGCCCGCGCATGAAAGGCCAAAGTAGTGCAGCGGCCGAAGCGCAGGCACGTGAATGGATCAATATCATTGGTCTGGAAAAGTATGAAAACCAGTATCCGCATGAGCTGTCTGGCGGGATGAAACAGCGTGTCGCGATTGCCCGGGCTTTGGTCAATGAACCGAAGATCCTGTTGATGGATGAACCCTTTGGAGCACTCGATCCGCATACCCGGCAAAAAATGCAGCGTCATCTGATGGATCTTTGGCAAAATATCGACATCACCATCATTTTTGTGACTCACGATATGGATGAAGCCATTTTACTGGCCGACCGTATTGTGGCGCTGAAAGCCAATCCGGGTGAAATCAAGGAAATTATCGAAGTTGATCTACCTCGTCCACGCCATCCAGACGTCATGCTTAGTCCTGAATTTAAACAGTTAAGACAACGTGTCGATTATCTGGTGCATGCTGAGGAAGATGAACTGGATCCGGCACTGGCAGAACTGCCAGTCATTCCGCGTATGACCAAGGTCAGCAGCAATAAATAATCTCATTCAAAATGCCTTTGGGACGACCCGAAGGTTTTAATCGCTGTGTTGGACGACCAACATTAGAGGTGATTGTCATGCAAGCGCAATATGTACTCCCACTGGTTGATATTTCAAAATTGCAAAGTCCGGATTTAGCCGATCGTATTGAAGTTGCTCATGCTCTGGATCATGCCTGTAAAGAAGTTGGATTTCTCTATCTGCAAGGCGACCAGTTTAATTTTGACTACGCCAAAGACCTGATTGAAATGGCCCAGTCCTATTTTTCTCAGGATCTGGACACCAAAATGCAGCACTATATTGGCAAATCAAAAAATCATAGCGGCTATGTGCCAATTGGCGAAGAGCAGTTTGCCGGCAACAGTTATGATTTAAAAGAAGCCTATGATGTCAATTATGATTATCAGGGGGTAAGAAAAGACTGTCCTTTACTTGGGCCCACCTTATGGCCAGACCATCGGGATTTCAAGTCTATTGTCAGCCAATACTATAGCCATCTGCGTGAGATCAGCCAGCAGATTTTTTCTGCCTTTGCACTGGCGTTGGGCGTTCGTGAGGATTTTTTTGAAAGCAAAATTACTGATGCACCAAGTCAGCTACGTTTGATTCATTATCCCTATAATCCGGAAGTGCAAGATGCCGAAGGTATTGGCGCACATACCGATTACGAATGCTTTACCCTGCTGTTACCCACCGCACCCGGCTTACAGGTTTTGAATAAAGCCGGCGAATGGATCGACATTCCACTGATTGAAAATACACTGGTGATGAATATCGGTGACATGATGGAAATTCTGTCGAATGGTAAATATCTCGCCACCAAGCACCGCGTGAAAAAGGTCTCGGAAGAACGGTATTCATTCCCACTGTTTTGCGCCTGCAATTATGACACCGTGATTGAACCGGTTATTCACACTGAAAATTCCAAATATTCTGCCCTGATCGGGGGTGAGCATCTGTTTAATCAGACCGCCCAGACCTTTCAATATTTAAAACAGCGCATTGCTAGCGGTGAACTGATCTTAAAAAATGCTGTACCACTTTCTTCTTTTGGACTTGAAGAACAGGCGGAGGTAGCATCATGAATCTGTTTGAAGTAATTAAAACTTTAAAGCCCACTACCCCTCAGCCAGAGATTATTCCGGGCTTTTTATATGGGGCATTTCGGCGTAAAAGCATCAGTTTTTATAATGGCCTAACTGATGAAAATACCATTGTGTACTGGTTTCAGTCGCACAGTTTTACCATTGATCTTCGTCTAAAAAGCCAGACGGGAACTGCTGTTCAGGAACGCCAAGGCTGGATTGGCAATACGTTTTGGGATAACGCTAGCCAACTCTTGTCCTGGGACGTGAAAGACTACGCCAATTACCAGAATCATGTGCAATGGCCGGAACCAGCCAGGTTGCATGCGATTGGCAACTGCATTCTGGAATTTTCTCCAAGTAATGTGTATGTCGAAGACTGGCGCCAGCAGGTACAGCACGGTTTATTTTTAGGGCTGCGGCTTCAGTTTGCGCTTGATGTTCAATCTGGTCAGGAACTGGAAATGGATGGTGGCCTGATCATTTGTGCTGATCATATTGCCTATGCCCTGACGCGTTTGCCTGAAGTGCAAAGTGCAGTAGCTCAAATGGATTTGAAAGCTGTCGATCCGACCGTGTTTGCCTTGGTGGAAAGTTTTGAAGTTTCTATCGGGACTGATGGTCAAGCTAAAACTTACAGCACCCGCAGCAGTGAGACAGGCAAACTCTTTAACCTGGAAAATTTTGAAGTTCTCAATGAAAGCAGTCTGGCTCAGCATGTCATTTTAGATGGTCGCAATATTGACCTGATTTTTGAGCTGGATATATACCAGCCGGATTACCAATTTCAATATGCAACCCCCACGACTACACAAGCTGAAAGCTGGCTGAAGTCAGAACAGGGTCACCTGATGCAGCATGCAGAACGGGTGTTATAGGGAGAGATATGTCTTTTTTATATCTTTCGATTGCCATTATTGCAGAAGTCATTGCAACTTCTGCATTGAAAGCCTCCAATGGTTTTAGCGTGCTCTGGCCTTCACTTGCCACCATTGCCGGTTATGCCGTTGCCCTGTTTTTCCTGTCACTGACCATGAAAACTATTCCGATGGGCATTGCCTATGCAATCTGGTCTGGTGCCGGCATTATCCTGATTTCAACGGTTGGCCTCTTGGTGTTTAAACAGCAACTGGATCTTCCCGCGCTGATCGGTCTGGCGTTTATGATCATTGGCATTATTTTTATCAATGTCTTTTCCAAAAGTACGCAGCTTTAATTTTTTGATATTAGCGTTCTTTCATCAGTCATTTTTAATTATTAAGAAGTAAATTGCCTCTCCTTGTAGGAGACTTGCGGAGCATGCTCCTCAGGGAGGGGTTCTTTCTAATAAATACCCTCATCCTCATGCGAAGCTATGCCTCTCATCCCAGAAGGAGAAGGAGCTTTTCAATATCCCTTCAATCATTTTTTGATTTATAAAAAATATCTACTCATTTAACAATAAGAAATCCCCAGACCGGGGATTTCTTATGTAAGAGATCAGGCTTTATTGCAGCTCTTGCACCAGCGTTGGAACAATCACGCCATCTACGTTCATTTCAGTCGTATAAATGCCGTTGGCCACATTGAACTTGTTCACATGATAGCTGGAACCATAGATCGAGTCGAAACCATCACCTTTGGTAAAGACTTTCTTGTTGGCGGCCAGATCAAGTAAATGCGTACCATCAATGAACTGCATATAGGTTTTCGCATCGACACCAACACGTTTGGCCATGATCTGTGCGGCATCTTCACGAGTCGCCGGGTCATTGATGTATTTGACGGTTTTATCCCAAACCTGAATCACCTTTTTCCATTGCTCTTTATTGGCTTCCAGATGGGCTGGATTCACGGTCAAGGTATCGTAAATTAATCCCGGCTTGTCTTTAGAGGTGAAAATAATCTTGGAACCGGCCACCGCGGATAAAGCCTGATTCGCCACTGGCTGCCATACCGCAATCGCATCAATATCGGGAGTGGCAAACACCTGTGGCAATTCATTGGTCATGGTATTGACCAGTTTAACTTCATTCAGTTTAACCTTGGCATCATCCAGTGCAGTGGACAGTAACAAGTGATCAACGAGGCCTTTTTCAGTCGCGATTGTTTTACCGCGCAGATCCTGAATCGAATTAATGCCATTCTTGGCAATAATCACGTCATTTCCAGCTGAATAATCAGTCGCCATGATCATCACACCCTTGGTACCGCCAGAGCCAGTGACCAGATTATCACCATTGGTGACCATGACTGCATCCAGCTGGTTGGCAGCAAAAGCTGACAGTGAGGCTGAATAATCAAACCATTCGAAATTGGCATTTACCCCTGCTTCTTTTAGCCAGCCTTTTTCAATCGCCACCTGCCAGGCCACAAATCCCGGCCAGTCACTATAACCAATCCGGATGGGCTGAGTATTTACACTCCCTTCTGCCTTGGCATTTGGTTCAGGTACTTTAGCGGTATTGTCACAACCGCTAAAAAGGATTGCAGACAGTACGGAAACGGACATCAGTGCTTTTTTGATCATTTTGCGACTTCCCCTATGCATTCACATTTAAATTTGGTATTTGAAAGTTGTTGAGATTTCATAAATTCGCGCCAGCCACCGAAATGACTAATATCTGTTGCATCCTCAAGTGCATAGCCTTCACAGATAAAGCCTTTGACCCAAGTGCCATCAATTAGCTGGACATTGCCGATCCCCAAAGGTGCCGGAACTTCTGCAACAATGTCTCCGAACAGTGCACGCGGAATGTCCCAGACCTCTACTTCAATTGAAAAACCTTTCGCGTTGTATTGCAGGCCAGGTTTTGGCGGTGTCGTATTTTTTAAAGCATAGAGTTTGTATTGCGAAGCAGTCCGGGTCTGCTTGATCAGGGTGCCACTGCGTGTGGTCAGCTGAAAATTCAGTGGCATACCGGTCAGATGTGCTCCGACGACAGCCAGTTTGACGCTGTGCCCCGATGAGATTTCAGTTGTTTTTTCATAGCTAAGTTCAGAGGTGCCTAGCTTTAACTGGCTCGATTGCTGCCATTTTTGCCCGAATTTGGCCAGTGCTTCATCCATCCAGGCTGGCGCAATAAAGGTCACACCCGTTGGAAGACCATCAGCACGAATGCTATTTGGTAGCGCCAAAGCCGAAAGATCGGCAAAATTGACAAAATTGGTATAAGCGCCCATGTGGCTGTTTTTTACCAGAGGATCGGCTTCTACTTCTGCAATGCGATAAATGGTGGGTGCAGTAGGCACCATCAAGGCATCATAATCTGCCAGTGTATTTTGAATAACACGGCTCAGGTGGGCACGTTCATATTCATCCTGCATGACATCGACCGCATTGAACCGGTCTGCCTGCGCAATAATCTGGCCAATTACCGGATGGGTCTGCTCGCGTTGCACCATTTTTTCCACGGCACTGGTACGTTCAGCCACCCAAGAGCGGTTATACAAGGCCGCTGCCAGTTGTTGAAATGGAGCAAAATCAATCGGCTCAACCGTATAACCCAAGCTTTGTGCACGTGCGATCGCCAGCTGGAATGCTTTTTCAGTTTCGGCATCGCCATAAAATTCCAGCGTATCGGGAATGGCAATTTTGCCTTTTGAAAATTGGCTCGGTACATTTTGAGGATGTACTCGGGAATACTCATCGCTGGCATCATAGCCCTGCATGACTTGCGCCACCTGCCAGGCATCATCCACCGTTAAGGCAAAAATCGAAATCACATCGATGGTACGACAAGCTGGAATTAGGCCCGTAGTCGAGAACCAGCCTTTGGTTGGTTTGAGTCCGACAATGTTATTGTGCCCTGCCGGTACACGTCCTGAACCTGCAGTATCTGTACCCAGTGAAAATGGCACTAATCCGTTTGCCACGACTACACTTGAACCGGAACTTGAACCGCCACTGATATATTCAGGATTAAAGCTGTTCTTTACCGCGCCGTATGGGGAGCGCACACCAACCAGACCCGTCGCAAACTGATCCAGATTGGTTTTACCCACGACAATCGCGCCGGCAGCTTTTAATTTGGCTACTGCGGTTGCATCGGAAGTTGCCAGATAAGCTACCTCTTTACATGCTGCTGTGGTATAGAACCCTGCAACATCAATATTGTCCTTGACTGCAAATGGCACCCCATAAAGTGGCAAGCTTGCACTATCTGCACCAGTCAATGCATCAATTTGTGCCTGTAATTGTGCTGCTGTTGCAATTGAAATCCAGGCATGATCGTCATTATTCAATCCGGCAACATACTCAATCAGGTCACTAAGCTGGATATTGTTATTCTGGTAGGCGTGTTGCCAGTCCTGTACAGTCCATAAGTTGTGCACAGCTGTTCTCCTTAAGTGTGTTCGGTATTTTGTGGAATAGGCGGCATGACGGCATCCATCAGTTCGAGATGCCCTTTAATCACGCCTTTCAGTGCAATAAATTGTTCACTTATTTCTTTCAAATCACTGCTCGCACCCTGCATCAGCATGACTTGCAAAATTTTTTCATCATCCAACTGGATATGAAGTGAGTTGATCACTTGTGCGAGATACTGCTGCTGCAGATCGACCAGCTGACTGCGCAGCGGTTTCAGGCTGACGTCGTAGAGCAAGGTGAGTGTGCCGACCATGACTTCATCGCGAATCACCAGATCATCAATCAGGTGGCGGTTAATCATGTCGACAATGGCCTGTGAACGGCTTTCATAATGCTGCTCGACAATTTTTTGGTCCATCGCATGTAGCGTGGTTTCTGGCACGGTAATACTGATCCGTGCCAATTTTTGTTTAGGCACGATGTTGATCCTTGGGTTGGTATTGGGAAGACTGTTTAATGTGAAAGCCTGCGCGTACGCTGAGCAGCTCAACCAAAAAGTGAAGCCATGGATGCATTTTTTTATTTGATGTCGGATTGTTCATGTGCATCTCCTGTAAATATTACAAAACCAAAATTTCGTATTACTTAGGAAAATGCAGAAAGCGTGCCAATTTTTAGTTATTTGGATGAGGTGAATAAACTTTTATAAGGGGGCGAAAAAAAGCCCCATAACAGTGAGATGGGGCTTGTTCTAAAGCAAAAGTAAGTTTTGTATTTCACCGGTTTATTCCATTTTGATTGCTCATGTCCTTGCTATTCTTTTTATACATGAATGGTTAACCGATGTTTGTGATTATGAGTGATCAAGTGTATTGCTCTCCTCTATTTATGTTGTATATAAATAAAAGCATAAAGCGTGCCACAATATAAAATAGAATAGATTTAAGCGGAATGCGTGGGAAATTAATCACATACGCAAATAGAGGCAAAACAAGAATGATTTATTTTTTAAGTATGCCTAAAAAATAGACCATTTTGCACCATTGGGGTTCGAGTGTGCATCAAAGTGTAGCTGAGTTGTTCAGGCAACTGTATGCCTCTGCTTTCTATATTTGAAACTAAGATTACTAAACTTGAATCAATTACTATTTCATAACTCATTTGAAAAGTAATGAATTACTGCTAAATTAGCTCCCATATTTGGGGGGCTTTTTATGACAGAAAAATTATATTATTGGGCTGAAAATTTAGAAAATTACAGTTCTAATAATGATATTGAATATGATGAAGTTATTGAAATAAAAAGACTGAATTTTTTTATTGGTAAAAATAATGCGGGTAAAAGTAAATTTCTACGTACATTATTTAAAATGAGAGGTGGTCAATATTTGTATAATTCTACTCAATTTAGAAAATTAAAATCTTTCCATAAAAAAATAGTCTCAAATAAATTTGATCCCCGTTATGAAGAATTTATTAATCTTATGAACGATACTCTCACTGTGCAAAGCTATACTACCGCTTCTCTTGCATTTAAGTCTGTAATGCATTCCTTATAAGTTGTCATTAAAAAGTAAACATGTATTCTTTTCCGAATTGGTTTGATACTTTCTCCACCCATTGCTCTATTTTGTCAGCTGTCATGACTTGAAAATCTCGCCAATAA
>NZ_JBBCWZ010000042.1:0-27500 GCF_037145695.1 Acinetobacter sp. USHLN143 | reverse complement strand
TAAGTTTAAATATGAACACCCCGAATCAGATGTATGAGCAAACAAAAACCGAGCTAATTGCTTAACTCGGTTTGAAGTGGAATACTGTCAATCTATTTCAGGACAAGACATTTCCTGTTCAATCTCATCTGCTTTTTGTGTCCAGTAATCTGCCTGTATGTCATCAGCGACAACACCTAAACCGTTCCCATAAATAAAAGCAAGATCGCGCATGGCCTGAACTTCGCCCCATTCCGCAGCCTGTTTGACTAAAGAAATCGATTTCTCTACATCTTTTTCAATCACATCACCACGACGGTAGAAACCGGCCAGCTCTAAAGTCGCAGCAGGGTGCTTCTCGATATTGGCCTTGCTTAACCAGTAATAGGCTAACTCAAAGTGAGCTTTAGATTCTTCCGGATCTTCTTCTGCTAATTCTTTGGCATAAACGGTATAACCTTCACCTAACCAATACATGGCATCAACCAGTCCACCGTTGGCAGCTTTCAATGCCCATTCTTCAGCAAGAATGATGTCATCATCATGCTCGCTTTGCATATACAGTTCAGCCAGTTCAAATTGCGCTTCAGCATTACCAGCTAGGGCAAGGTTAGTCAAGGCAGCAGGAGGAGAAACACGCTGGGTCATATCAACATCTCAAAAGTATTATGCGTAGACTAAAAGGTTTAAATCAAAAAAGCCAACCCGAAGATCAGCTTTTTAAAGAGATTGGTCAATCAATGATATTAGATCAGGCAAAGAATCCCTGAGATCAAGGCGATAAACACACAGAACATTACGATCACTTTAATTTTATTTTCCAGATAGCTCAGACTTAAACCGACCACCAGTGCTGCAAAAGTCAGACTACCCAGCCAGTAACTGATCATATTGCTGGCAGCTCCTGTACACAGGCACAGAATCAGGGCGAGTATGAGCAATACCCAGCCCAGAATAGTCGCAAGTTGTGTTTTTGCAGGCGCAGGTTCTGTGTCAAAAATCTGTTTTTGATGTTTCGACATCGACATTGCAAGCGCAAAGAAACCTAGTGAAGTTAAAGCCCAAATCAGTAAGAAGAACATCATGCCTGATTCTCCTTGAGAGCAATCTTGGCTTTTTTAGACGACAAGCCTTTATGGTTTTTCACTTTTTTAAATGAAAACCAGAATAAGATCGCAAGCACCCACATCGCCAGATCAAAAGAAGCAATGACCCATTGACCATGCATGATGCTATTCCAGATTGCTTGACCGCCGGTCATGGAGTTCACGATTGGGAGCAAGGCAAATGCAGCAGTGGCAAGCAGTAATAGTTCCAGCCAGGCCTGACGATGACTGCGAATCATGGCATACAGCAACGTCAGCAACCAGACAATAAAGAAGCTACGAATTTCCCAGTTCAGACGCATCTCCATGTCTGCCGGAATAAAACGGTTGGCATAAAAATAGGCAGCACAGGCAATCGGTAAACCAATAATGGCAGCGATATTGGTGACTTCAACCACGCGATAGCCAAAGGATTTATAGCCTTGTTTCTGTTGCTGCGGTGCACGTTTAACACACCATAGAATCAAGCCGGTCGCAATCATCAAGGTGCCGACCACCCCTGACATGAATAATAACCAGCGTAAAGCCAGATCCATGCCACGTGCTTCATGCAATGTGGTGAATACATTATAAATACCATTTGCGATTGAAGGCATTTTCAGTGTGGTTTGATCTGGCTTTAATTCACCTGTTACGCCATTAAAAGCAAGGCTCGGATAAACGTTGCGATAAGCTACGCTGACTCCGTTTAAAGCACGAAGTTCAATTTCAGCTTTTAGGGTATTTGGCTGGATAATAGTTATCGTACCCACCGGATTATTTTTCCATTCGTTATTGGCTGTTGCCAAGATCGGAGCCAGATCGGTTAACGGTGCAGGAGATGCAATTTGCATTTCATTATGAGAGCGGCGACCTTCACTGCGTGCAGACATTTCACCGCGCTCGCCACGATTTTCTCTCTCAGCTTGCGGTCGACGTTCTTTACTCTCACTATGGCTTTCACGGGATTCAGCCTGAATACTGTTGTCTTGAACCAAACTCTTACGTTGATCCTGAAGGAAAGCACCACGATTTTCATAAATCTGGTTTACGCCCCAAGGCATCAGGGTAAAGAGTAATAGTAATAAGCCACTGAAGGTAATCATGATATGAAAGGGCAAGGCAAATACCGCAGTAGCATTATGTGCATCCAGCCAGGAACGCTGACCTTTACCGGGACGGAAAGTAAAAAAATCCTTGAAAATTTTCTTATGGGTAATGACACCGCTGATGATTGCCACCAGCATGAGCAGGGTCGCAACGCCGACCATCCAGCGCGCCCAGATTCTTGGCAAACCATACAATTCAAAGTGGAAACGGTATAAGAATGAACCACCGCGTGTTTCACGCGCTTGCAAAACTTCGCCGGTGGCGCTGTCAATCGTCACGCGGGTACCGCCACGACGGGCACGTGGATCTTCGCCGGCACTACGAATAGTCAGGGTGGTGGTATTTTGGCGTGAGTTAGGAAGCTGGATTGCCCAGCTGCCAGCATCCGGATGGTGCTGTTGCAGATAAGCCAGTGCCACACGGGTTTGTTCGATTTGAGTCTTTGGTGGAACTGATTGATGAAATTCCGGTTTCATCCAGACGGTAATTTCGTTCTGGAAAAAGCTTAAGGTTCCGGTCAAGAAAATCGCATATAAAAGCCAGCCTAAAATCAGACTGGCCCAGGTATGCAACCACGACATCGACTGGCGTGGACCTTCGGGTTTTGCATCTACTCTCATCTCAATTTCCTAAAAGCTTATAGGCGATATAGAGTAAAACACCGGGAATCGCGATCCCGAGCGTAGCTTTGAGCGTCTTATTCACCATAAATACCCAGATAAATGCAGCAGCATTCAAGCTAAAGCCAATCAGGGTGGCGGACATGGCTGCACTGCTTCCACTGTCGATAAAAAGCTGGGCAATCACGATCGTTGCCAGTGTAGCCAGTAGATAACCGCCAGCACCCGCCAGAATAAAGCGATATAAAATCATCCCACGATAAGCCAGCATATTTGCTTTGACTTTATTTTTGCTTGATGGTTTCGGTGCAGTAACTGTTCCAGTCGCTATGGCTTGCATATTCGGACTATTCATCATCGAAAATTCTATTTACAAACTTATGAAGTAATTAATGATAATGATAACAATTATTGTTTAGATTTTAAATATGGGTTGTTGAACTATTTATATGAAAAATAAGTAAAACTGGAAGTTAAGTTAAAAAAGAGAGGGGGGAAGGGAATTAAAAAAGATCAAAATGTAAGGCTTACAAATAAAAACAGCGGCTCGAAGGCCGCTGTCTAAACTTCATTTATTCACGATTAGTCTTGCTGAATACCTGCAACCACCCAGTCCTGATTTGAACCTGCTGGTTTGGTGAAATGCCAGATTTCTGCGAACGGTTGCGGCAAGCTGTTTAAGTCTTCGCTTACCGTACCTGTAAAGCGTACGCTGACAATATACTGGCCATTGTCAGTCGATGAGTCGACGACCATCGCATTCAGATTTGAAAACTCGGCAACATCCTGATCCTGATTGCTCATGATGTCGTTATACATTGACTGATAAAGTTCAGGAGTCAGATAACGCTGAATTTCAGAAATGTTGCTTGCTGTATTCATGGACTGAATATGGTTAAAACGCTGACGCGCTACACGCAAGAATGCTGCAGGTTCAGTACCATCCGGTAACTGGCTGCCACTTTGGGTATAAGCTGCACCAAAAGGCGCGTTATTTACCGGAGCAGAACCGAACGGAGCATTGTTGCTTGACGTTTGACCACCCACATTCTGACCAAAAATATTGGTACTGTCACCACCGCGAGGTGCAGTCGGTGCCTGACCAAAAGGTGCTGTATTACCAGCACCACTATTTGGTGCATATGGGTTAGAAGCTACTTTTTTTTTTGCGCCCATCTTACGGAAAATGAAGAAGGCAACAGCAGCAGCAAGAAGGATCCAGATCCAGCCCGGAATACCACCTTTTTCCTCTTCTGCTTGAGCAGCCTGAGCTTCAGATGCTGCTACACTTTGATCATCCGCCAAGGCATTCGCAGCAACTGCACCAATCGCAGCACCGGCTACACCCGCGGCAACCATGCCGCCGACACCCGGACCAGATTTTTGCTGGGTTGCAGCACCTGCAACTGGCGCTTGTTGAGCAGGCGCAGCTTGACGAGGTTGTTGATAAGATTGAGTAGGTTGTGCAGAACGTTGCATGCCATGACTTTTACCGCCACCGGCACGTTTTGCTTCAGCTGCAAAAGGCGCAACCAATAAAACTGCTGTCAAGATACCTGTGATCAAACCGCGCTGTCGAACTTCCATTCATTTTTCCTATGAGAATAAAACCTATTTGTACAGTCTATTTATATAGGCTTTGTGTGGAATTTCAATCAAAAATCTGTATTTTTTTGCTCTTTATACCAAATAGGTCAGTTTACAGTTAGTTGAGTTCATCACTCAGCGTCATCGCCTCGCTTAACGCTTCATGTAAACGCGCAACTGCAATAATTTGCACGCCTTCAATGGATTTTTGCGGTGCATTGCCGCGAGGGACAATAATGTATTTAAAACCATGTTTAATCGCTTCTTTTAGGCGCTCCTGACCATTTGGCACAGGGCGAATCTCTCCAGACAGTCCGACTTCACCAAAAACTGCCAACTGTTGCGGTAAGGCTTTGCCACGAATGCTGGAAGCGCAGGCGAGAAGTACCGCCAGATCCGAACCAGTTTCGGTGATTTTCAAACCACCGACGATATTGACATAAACATCCTGACCAGAGGTTTGCACACCACCATGCCGATGCATGACTGCAAGGAGCATATTTAGACGGTTTTGATCCAGGCCAAGCGCTACACGTCTTGGTTGGCCATGTGCATCATCGACCAGCGCCTGTACTTCAACCAGGAGTGGGCGCGTACCTTCGCGGCTGATCATCACAATCGAGCCGGGAATGGCTTCATCATAACGGCTTAAAAAGATGGCCGAAGGGTTGGACACCTCGCGCAGACCTTTGTCGGTCATGCCGAACACGCCGAGTTCATTGACCGCACCAAAACGGTTTTTGACCGCTCGGATCATTCGGTAACGTGAATCCGACTGGCCTTCAAAATACAGCACACAGTCGACCATATGTTCCAGTACACGTGGGCCGGCCAGTGCGCCTTCTTTGGTTACATGACCGACCAGAAACAAAGACGTACCACTATTTTTGGCAAAACGGGTTAACAGGGCCGCTGATTCACGAATCTGTGAGACACCACCCGGTGCAGATTGCAGGGTTTCGGTATACAGGGTTTGGATCGAGTCCAGAATGGCTACCGCAGGACGTTGCTGGGCCAGTACTTCACAAATACGTTCGACACAGGTTTCTGCCATGACTTTGAGCTGGTCGGTTGGCAGATCCAGACGTTGGGCACGTAAAGCAACCTGAGACAAAGATTCCTCACCGGTCACATACAGGGCCGGATTTTTGGCAGATGCCATGTGCGTGGCTGTTTGTAGCAAGATGGTGGATTTACCAATTCCGGGATCACCACCAATCAAGACCACCGAACCTGTGACCAGCCCGCCACCCAGAACCCGGTCAAATTCGCTGATCCCGGTCGGTAATCGGGTTTCATGCGATACCGAGACCTGATTTAAAGTGGTGATACTGGACGCCTGACCTGCATATCCACCCCCGATCTTTGGCTGAGCGCGATGGGTAACGGCAGGTGCAATGGTCACTTCAAGCAGGCTGTTCCATTCCCCACATTCTGAACATTGACCGGACCATTTCGGATGATCGGCACCACATTGTTCACAACGATACACACTTTTTGCTTTAGCCATATTTTAAGATGCAGCGATTGAAATTGAATGACAGCATAGCGGTGAATGCTAGCTAAAACCAAGCCTTTCACCTGAAAAATCATGGTTTTTACGACAAGGCTTGTCGTTTTTATTTAGGCTGATGCGGATGTTGTGCATCAACGCTGTCTATAATGCCGGTCTTGTCATGCTGGAATGGAACAGATTTTGTCACACTTGTTGAAACATATTGATGCGATTGCACGTGAAAAGAACCGTGATGTGCTGTTTGTGCATTTTGATCATTATGTACATCCGGATCAGGATGCTCACTCGGTTCGGCAAAGGTTGATCGGCTGGCTGGAACAACAGGGGATTGTCTATATGCCGTGTCTAGGTGTGGATCAGACGCTTCATAGTGAGATCTATTCGGGTGGGCTTTATCTGGATGTGCCTTTTGACCTGCAGCATAAAACCTATCAAAAACTGAGTCATTATCTGGAAGATGAGCAGGGCAATATGAAAATTAAAGGCATTCAGTTTTTTGTTTTATCTTTAAGACTGGCACTGGAACTTGAATCTGAGTGGGACCAGCTCGCCTGTAGCGGTTTACGTTGCTAAAGATTCATGATGAAAAATGGAAAAACTGAAGCAGAAAAAGCCACGATGAACGTGGCTTTTTAGTCTTTGGGTTAAATGTTTAAACCACTCATCTGTTAATAAAGTTCACCAGATTTACGTCGTGCAATGAAGTCTTTCGATTCCTTGGCAATGACTCCAGAGAGCAATAACAAGGCGATTAAGTTTGGCACGGCCATGAGACCGTTAAAGGTATCGGCGAATAGCCAGACCAGATCAAGGGTTGCCACACAGCCAATAAATACCGAGGCGATATAAATAATACGATACGGCAGCACGAATTTTTCACCGAGCAAATAGGTGGCACATTTTTCGCCGTAGTAGCTCCAGCCTAAAATGGTGGAATAGGCGAAGAAAATGATACCGAAAGTGACCACCCAACCGCCGACACCCGGCAGCAGCTTGTCGAACACACCAATGGTCAGTACCGCACCAGTTTGACCACCAAAGTCATTGCCAGCCATGATATAGCCCATGACCAGAACAATACCGGTAATCGAGCAGACAATAATGGTATCAATAAAAGTACCGGTCATAGACACCAGACCTTGACGGGCCGGATGATCGGTTTTTGCTGCTGCGGCCGCAATCGGCGCAGAACCCATGCCGGCTTCATTGGAGAAGACCCCACGTGCCACACCATAACGAATCGCTGCACCAATTGCACCGCCTACTGCAGCTTCACCGGTAAAGGCATAGGTGAAAATCATTTTCAGTGCCGGACCCACCAGTTCCAGATTATTTAAAATAATAATCAGGCCACCCGCGACATAGCCCACCGCCATAATCGGCACGATCACAGAAGACGCTTTGGAAATCGATTTAATCCCGCCTAAAATCACCAAGGCGGAAAAGGCAGTGATAATGATCCCCGTCATCCAGGTTTCGATGCCCAAGCTGTTTTGAACCGCCAGCGCAACGGTATTGGACTGTACTGAACTGCCGATCCCAAAAGAAGCCAGTGTCCCGAACAAGGCAAAAATCAGCGCCAGCCATTTCCATTTCAGACCACGCTCGATGTAGTACATCGGACCACCGGACATTTCACCTTTCTCATTTTTCACTCGGTATTTGACTGCCAGAACACCTTCGCCATATTTGGTCGCCATACCAAACAGGGCGGTCATCCACATCCAGAACACGGCGCCTGGACCACCGAGAACACAGGCAGTGGCTACGCCGGCAATATTACCGGTACCAATCGTGGCAGAGAGTGCGGTCATCAATGAGGCGAATTGGGAAATGTCCCCTGAATGGTCAGGATGCTTGCCAAAGACCTGTTTAAAAGCTAGGGGCAACATGCGGAACTGCCAGAACAATAAACGGAAGGTAAGGAAGATCCCGGTACCGACAATCAGTACTAGCATATAAGGGCCCCAGACCCAGCCGCTTAAAGTTTCCATTAAACTTTGTAAATTTTGCATAAAATTCTTCTTATTGATCCATGTCTGTGTAGTTCGAGGAATTGATTAAAAAGCAATTGCTATGCCAGATGCATTCATCCTGAATGCATAAATTGGCTGAATAGTGTTCTATTTTTTACACAGTTTTAAAAATTTGACAAGAAATTACTGGAATATCGCAGGTCAAAAATAAAGCAGAAATGTAACTGGAGAGTGATATAAGAAAAATAAATTAACTTCTTCAATTAATCAGGAAATACAAATGATGCAAATTTTATTTTTGTATTCAGCATTTTTTACGTTAATTTGTCGCGAGTAAAACTCAAAGTTGTAATTAATAATGTCAGAAAAATATAACAATTCGTCGGCAGAGCACGGTGAATTAAAGCGGAGTTTGTCCAATCGGCACCTACAGTTAATTGCCATTGGGGGCGCCATCGGAACTGGCCTGTTTATGGGTTCGGGTAAAACCATCAGTCTCGCAGGTCCTTCGATTCTGGTGATCTATATGATCATCGGTTTTATGGTCTTTCTGGTGATGCGTGCACTGGGTGAACTTTTACTCTCCAATTTGCAATATAAATCTTTTATTGATTTTGCCACGGATCTGATCGGGCCTTGGGCCGGATACTTTGTCGGCTGGACCTACTGGCTGTGCTGGATCACCATCGGGATCGCAGATCTGTCAGCCATTATTTACTATCTGCAATTCTTCAATAATGGCTTGCCCTTTAGCCCTGAAGAAGGCGTCATGATCAGTGTTGCCGCGATTGTGTTTATCATGGGGCTGAATCTGGTCACGGTAAAACTGTTTGGTGAAATGGAATTCTGGTTTGCCCTGGTCAAAATTATCGCCATTGTGGTGCTGATTGCCGTTGGCTTGTGGATGGTATTTACTGGCTTTACCAATGATGCCGGTACGGTCGCATCCTTTGTTCACATCTGGGAGCATGGCGGTTTGTTCCCGACGGGTGCCATGGGCTTCCTGGCCGGTTTCCAGATTGCCATCTTTGCCTTTGTCGGGGTAGAGCTGGTGGGTACTACCGCGGCTGAAACTAAAGATCCGGAAAAGAACCTGCCAAAAGCAGTGAACTCTATTCCGATCCGTATCATTATTTTCTATGTTTTGGCACTGCTAATTGTGATGTCAGTAACTCCATGGAACCAGATTGACCCGAATGTCTCGCCGTTTGTAAACCTGTTCAGTCAGGCTGGCATTGCCGCGGCTGCGATCATCATGAACCTGGTGGTATTGTCCTCGGTGATGTCATCGATGAACAGTGGCGTATTCTCGACCAGCCGTATGCTGTTTGGCCTGTCGCGTGAAGAGCAGGCACCGATGGCTTTTGGTCGTCTGAACCGTCGTGCGGTCCCTGCCAATGCCTTGTATTTCTCGGCGGTATGTTTGTTGCTGGGTGCAGCACTGCAGTATTTCGTTCCGGATACTGTTCGGGCCTTTACCTTGGCCACGACTTTATCCACGATTCTGTTTATTTGTGTCTGGATCATCATTATCTGGAGCTATATCGTGTATTACAAAACACGTCCAGAGCTGCATGCCAAATCGACCTTTAAGCTGCCAGGTGGTTTATTGACTTGTTGGGTCGTGATTATTTTCTTCCTGAGCATGATCGTGGTTTTGGCGCTGGAAGAGGATACTCGTCAGGCACTGATGATCAGTCCGATCTGGTTTATCCTGCTGATCATTGGCTATTTTGGTTTCTATAAACAGAAACATAAATAAACCTTATCAATAAAAACGTCAGCGATCTGCTGGCGTTTTTTTTTGTCTAAAGATACTCTCTAGCGTTTAACGCTTGGGTCATGCCGAATGATCGCGTTATACTTCATCGAAACTATTACATTAGGTGGTCAGATGCGCCAAGTCATTTGCTACATCAGTATCTTAGCGACAGGTCTTGTTCTTGCAGGTTGTGGACAGTCAGGTGCTTTGCACTTGCCGAATGATCCGAATTACGACAAGCGTGCCAAGTATCTGTTATACAAAAATACTGAAACTGAGCCTAAAGCGTCCGATGAAAAACGCGAGGCACCCGTGCAACAACAGTTTGCTGCACCTGCTGATTCAGACGTTAAAACCACACCATAACGCTTTCACAGAAAGGATACCTTCATGAGTTTCACCCGCATTAATGGGGTATTGCACGCTGAGCAATGTTCATTACAACAGCTCGCGGAGCAATTCGGCACACCACTCTATGTTTATTCTAAAGCCACTTTGGAAAAGCATTTTTTAGATATGGATCGTGCTTTTGATTTTATCCACCATCAAATCTGTTTTGCGGTAAAGTCCAACTCTAATCTTGCGGTATTGAATGTATTGGCCAAACAGGGTGCCGGTTTTGATATTGTGACCGGTGGTGAATTGGCGCGTGTGCTGAAAGCCGGTGGTGAGCCTTCGAAAATCGTATTTTCGGGCCTGGGCAAATCTGAAGCGGATATCAAAAAAGCGTTGGAAGTCGGGATTGCCTGCTTTAACGTCGAATCTTATGCCGAGCTGGATCGTATCCAGAAAGTTGCAGCTGAATTAAATGTCAAAGCACCGATTTCATTGCGCGTGAATCCGGATGTCGATGCCAAAACCCATCCTTATATTTCAACCGGCTTAAAAGAAAATAAATTCGGTATCCCATCTGATAGCGTGTTCGAAACCTATCAATATGCGGCTTCATTGCCAAATCTGGATGTGGTCGGAATCGACTGCCATATCGGTTCACAGTTGACTGAAACCCAGCCATTTGTGGATGCACTGGATCGTGTCATTGTCATGATCGACCAGTTGAAAGAGCTGGGCATTCACCTTAAACATATCGATATCGGTGGTGGTTTGGGTGTGACGTATAAAGATGAAACCCCGCCGTCGGTTGAAGAATATGCCAATGCGCTACGTCCAGCTTTAGAAAAATTGGGCTTGAAAGTGTATATGGAACCGGGACGTAGTATTTCTGCTAATGCGGGTGTGTTGCTGACTAAAGTGGATCTGTTGAAGCCAACCAATCATCGTAATTTCGCGATTATTGATGCCGCGATGAATGACCTGATTCGTCCTGCTTTATATGAAGCATGGATGGACATTCAATCCGTTACACCTCGTACCGATGTCGAAACGAAAGAATGGGATGTTGTGGGCGCGATCTGTGAAACTGGTGATTTTCTGGGTAAAGAGCGCGAGCTTGCGATCACGGAAAATGATGTGCTAGCAGTGCTTGGCGCGGGTGCATACGGTTTTGTGATGAGTTCAAATTACAACAGCCGTGGTCGTGCTGCTGAAGTAATGGTCGATGCTGATCAGGCGCATTTGATTCGTGAACGTGAGACGATTGAATCACTTTGGGAACGTGAGCGTTTATTGCCTTAAGGATAAATCAGGATGTTATTAGAATTTACCAAGATGCATGGTCTGGGCAATGACTTTATGGTGGTTGATCTGATCAGCCAGCGTGCTTATTTAGACACTTTGACCATTCAGCGTTTGGCCAATCGTAACTTTGGCATTGGTTTTGATCAACTCTTGGTGGTTGAGCCACCCGATGTCCCAAGTGCAGACTTTAAATATCGGATTTTTAATGCCGATGGTTCAGAAGTGGAACAATGTGGCAATGGCGTGCGCTGTTTTGCCAAATTTGTACATGATCGTCAGCTCACGACCAAAACCAAAATCAAGGTACAAACCAAATCTGGTATTGTAGAGCCGGAATTGGGTGCAAATGGTTGGGTACGGGTCAATATGGGTTATCCAAAATTTTTGCCTCAGGAAATTCCATTTGTAGCTGATGCGCCGGAGAGCCTGTATGACATCGATCTTGCTGGCGGTGAAAAGCTGACCATTGATGTGGTCAATATGGGGAATCCACATGCGGTGACAATCGTACCGGATGTGATTGCTGCCGATGTCGCACGTATTGGTCCACAAGTTGAATCACATGCGCGCTTCCCGGCACGAGTCAATGCTGGCTTTATGCAGATTATTGATGAAAAACATGCACGTTTACGTGTGTACGAGCGTGGTGTAGGCGAGACCTTAGCTTGTGGTACAGGTGCCTGTGCTGCCGCAATTTCAGGTATGCGTCGTGGTCTGCTGTCGAGTAAAGTCGAAGTTGAACTGGCAGGCGGCAAGCTGCAAATTGAATGGAAAGAAGGTGATGTGGTCTGGATGACCGGACCAACGGCGACTGTGTATGAAGGACGTCTGGATTTACGTTATTTCCAGGGTTAAGCCTGGTTCCGCTTGAGAAAGAAGCACTGTCTGATCGATGGTGCTTTTTTTATGCTAGCATGGGAAAAACCGTAGAATTTGAACGAGATGACTAAGCTTGTGTTCCTGCCGGGTGCTTCAGGAAGCCAGCACTTTTGGCAGCCATTAAGAGCAGCATTAACCGAATATACAGATCAGCAAGTCATTGCCTATCCGGGTTTTGATAGCATAGTGCCAAATTTAGCCACTCAAAAGCTGTATGATCTGCAAGAATTCGTGAAAGAAAAAATTGAGGACGATTCTATTCTGATTGCCCAGTCTATGGGCGGTGTCTTGGCCGTTGGGTTGGCACTTAAGCATCCACAGAAAGTCAAAGGGCTGGTATTGTTGGCGACATCTGGTGGTCTGGATTTAAAAACATTTCATTGTGCAGACTGGCGAACAGATTATCGTGAACTGTTCAAAACAATGCCGGACTGGTTTGAACAAGACCAAACTGAATTTAGCCGCGTTCAGCTCGCAAGTCTGGACGTTCCGATCTTGCTGATCTGGGGAGATCATGATCCTTTAAGCACTGTTCAGCTTGGACAATACTTGGCAGGAATTTTTAAAAATGCAAAACTGCATATTATCCAAGGTGGAGATCATTTCTTTGCCAATACTCATGCAGATCAGGTTGCAATGCTGATTCAAGATTATCTGGAGCAACTCTAAATGGAGCAAGCAGTGATTGTCCCACCTCAACTCTTGCTCAACATGTGGCTGAAAGAACGTGAAATTCAAAACCAGTCCAAACATACCTTGCAAGCTTATGAGCGTGATGTCTCGGATTTTTTAGAGTTTTGCCAGCGTGAGCAGCTCAATTTAAACGATGTAGAAGCCACCGATTTACGTCAGTTTCTGGCTGAGAAAGTCGAACAGCATCAGCTGAGTCCCAGCAGTTTGCAACGTATGCTTTCAGCCATTCGCCAGTTTATGAAATGGGCCGAGCAGGCTCAGCATATGGCTTTTAATCCGGCGGATGATTTTCAGTTAAAACGTCAATCGCGTCCTTTGCCGGGCATGGTGGATATTGAAACCGTCAATCAGATTATTGATCAGCCTGCGCCAGAAAATGAAATACAACAGCAAATGTGGCTCCGGGACAAAGCGATTTTGGAATTGCTTTATTCCAGTGGGTTGCGTCTGGCAGAACTGCAAAGCCTGAGAATTAAAGATATTGATTTCAACCGGCAGTTATTACGCATTACTGGTAAAGGCAATAAGACCCGGATTGTACCTTTTGGCTCCAAGGCCAAAGACAGCGTGATGGCCTGGCTGCAAATCTATCCTTTATGGAATGGTGATTTTGTGCCGGAGGCGAATGTATTTATTACCCAGAAAGGCAATCCGCTCGGTGCACGACAAATTGAAAATCGGGTCAAATTTCAGGCGCAGCGCGCAGGTGTCAATGTGGATTTACATCCGCATTTATTGAGACATTGTTTTGCCAGTCATATGTTGTCGAATAGCCGGGACTTACGTGCGGTGCAGGAAATGCTAGGTCACAGCAATTTAACCACCACGCAAATTTATACCCACGTCGATTTTGATCATCTGGCCCAGATTTATGATCAGGCCCATCCGCGTGCGCAGCATAAAGAAGATTGATCATGTGCCCAGTTTTAAAGAATAAAAATCATGAAAATTGTATTTTTGGCACAAAACTTTCATATATAAACCTTAAAATGGAATTGAACTGAACATTGGCGTTCGGGTAAGCATTTCACTATTGTCTTATTCGTTAAATGCGCCATTTCAGGTATAACAATAACTAGTATTTAATATTTAAAATGAAATATTGCTGAGCAGTGTCTCAGTATTTGACCGATGGGAGGTGATATGGACACACTGGTAATTGCAGATATTGAGCAAAAATATGCACAGTTAAGTGAAGCTCAAAAAGAAATGTTTGCGGGTTATGGGCTGCGACAAATCAAGCATTTTGTGGAAATTAGCTTACCCAATCTTGAAGCGACCTTACCTGAAGGCGCCATCATTCAAGGGATTAATGCCGATGGAAAAGTTCAGGCCTTTAATGCGGCGACTGGACAATACTATTTATGGATTTCTGATTTGCAATGGCAATTGTCGAATCGTGCGACCCAGGCAGTCGATTTAAAAGAAGATGCGATTGCAATTTGGCAAATTTTTGAATTGGCAGACTATGAGCTGGTAGATTTAAGCCATGTACATCGTGATTTTTTAGCACAAGAAACTGAGTAAATTCTGAAGTATCCACACAGCATAATAATAAGATTCAGTCCTGTGGTTTGGCTTTGTTCACGAGGAAAAGGTTGTCTTCTATAGGCAACCTTTTCTTATAGTAGAACTTGTAATCTATGCGCTTGCAGCACAGGTTATGGTTTAAGCAAGCTACCATTATGCAAATCTTAAATTAAGAACATAGCGTCGTTGTCTAAAATCAGTTTGCCTATAAATCTTCTAAAGGCAGCTGGAAACTCTGTTTAATAATCTGGCTGGGTAAATCCGTTTTGACACTGGTAATACCATTTTTTTTAGTTAGATGTGTGGACTGGAATTTGCGATAACTTTCCAGATCAGGCACCACGACTTTCAACATGGCATCGCTCTCTCCCAAAATAATGTAGCACTCCATCACCTGAGGCAGTTCTTTCATCGCCTCAATAAAGGTATCAATGGTTTCGGCATCCTGACCGACTAACCAGATGCGTGAAAATAAAATCAGCTGAAAACCAATTTTTTGTTGGTCGACAATAGTCGTGTAATTCTGAATCACGCCTGCATCTTCCAGTAATTTTACCCGGCGTAAACAGGATGAAGGTGAAAGTCCGATTTCACGTGCCAGATCATTATTCTGAATACGGCCATTGGCCTGTAAATGTTGAATGATATTTTTATCAATTCGATCAAGTTTTACCCGCACAGACTTGGTGGATATTTTCATAAATTAGAATAATATTCGAAAAATAATACTTATTATAAAATAAATTGAAAGCCAATTTTGTAAAAAATCGCAGATACTTGTTTCACTTTCTGGAGTTTGAAAGGAAAAGGAAATGTCTGTATTTGTACTCTTTGCACTGACCGTGCTTCCCCTGATTTTTACGCCTGGACCCGATATGTTATTTATCCTGTCTCAAGTGATGGGTAAAGATGCAAAAGCAGGCATGATGGCAACCTTAGGGGTGTGTTGCGGTTATCTGGTGCATTCTATTCTGGTGGCACTCGGAATTGCGGCTATTATTATCTCTTTTCCGGTGCTGTTTGAAACAATTCGCTGGCTTGGGATTGCGTATCTGTTGTATTTGGCCTTTAATTTGCTCAAATCGGTATTCAGTAAAAAAGCGCTGAACATTGAGAAAAAGACCTCAGCCAATCCGATTAAAAAAGGTTTTTTTACTGCGCTGTTAAATCCAAAAGGCATGTTGATTTATTTTGCGATTTTGCCGCAGTTTATTGATAAATCCGCCAATACTGTCAGCCAAGGTTTGATCCTGTCCTTTATTTTTATCAGTCTGATTTTTGTAGTGTATTGTAGCTTAAGTATTTTGTTCAGCAAAATCAGCCAGAAAACCCAAATGGATGAACGTAAACAAAAATGGGTGGATGGAACTTCTGGTGGTTTACTGGCACTTGCTGCAAGCTGGCTCATCATCAATTAATCTGGTTGCAAAGAAGCATACTGTTCGCAGTATGCTTTTTTTATAATTGCGAAGATTTGAAATTAAATATTCACTTTGTCGGCGTAGAATTCAATGCGCTGGATTATTATTTGGTCAATTTGTCTTTATATTAGGTTTAATTCGCTCTCAAAAATAGTTCTGTCCAAAATGACAAAAGCTGACATACGTATATTCCGGCTGTTTTGCTTCAAGCTGCTTTAAATCAATTTAAATTAAATGTGATCAATCAAAACTTCTGATGTGATTAATCAGATAAAAAAATAATATAAATCAATAATTAAATTTTAAGTAAATATTGATACATTTCATTGTAATAAAACGATAACAATTAATTGTGAACGCATCGTTCAGGGAAAATTACGCATTTTTACACCTCTTTGTTGAATTGTGACTTGACCGAAATGCCGTACACATTGCAAGATAGGGCACCTAAAAAAATTTAAGTGAAGAGTTACACTAACTTTTCTCAACATTTACATTTGCTAAAACAGCCGAGGATTACATGAAGGCTCTTGTTGCTGTAAAACGTGTGGTTGATGCCAACGTTAAAGTTCGTGTTAAACCGGACAACAGTGGTGTTGACTTAACTAACGTTAAAATGTCAATTAATCCATTCTGTGAAATCGCAGTGGAAGAAGCGGTTCGTTTAAAAGAAAAAGGAACTGTTTCAGAAATCATTGTTGTTTCTATTGGTCCTAAAGAAGCCCAAGAACAGATCCGTTCTGCAATGGCGCTTGGTGCTGACCGCGGTATTCTGGTTGAAGCTGATGACAGCCAACTGGGTGCGCTGGAAATCGCTAAAATTCTGAAAGGCGTTGTTGACGCTGAACAACCACAATTGATCCTTCTGGGTAAGCAAGCAATTGATGATGACTCGAATCAGGTTGGTCAGATGCTTGGCGCTCTAATGGGTGCAGGTCAAGGTACATTCGCTTCTGAAGTAAAAGTAGATGGCGATAAAGTACAAGTAACACGTGAAGTAGACGGCGGTTTACAAACTGTTGAGCTGAAACTTCCAGCAATCATTACCACGGACTTGCGTTTGAACGAGCCTCGTTATGCGGCACTTCCAAACATCATGAAAGCGCGTAAAAAACCGCTGGATACCAAGTCACCTGCAGATTTCGGTGTAAACCCTGCAACTAAACTGAAAACAGTGAAAGTTGAATCACCTGCAGAGCGTAAAGCTGGCGTACAAGTGAAGTCTGTAGACGAGCTTGTAGAAAAATTGAAAAACGAAGCGAAAGTGATCTAATACAGAAGGATAAAAATCATGAGTATTTTAGTTATCGCTGAGCACGACAACAAAGCATTAAACGCTGCTACTTTAAACGTTGTTGCTGCAGCGCAAAAAATCGGTGGTGATATCACTGTATTGGTTGCTGGTTCTGGCGCTCAGGCAGTTGCTGACCAAGCGGCTAAAGTTGCGGGTGTAAGCAAAGTATTACTTGCTGATGACGCTGCTTATGCAAACCAATTGGCTGAAAATGTGGCTAAACTTGTTGCTGAATTAGGTAAAGGCTATACACATATCCTTGCTGCTTCTACAACAACTGGTAAAAACATTTTGCCACGTGCAGCTGCGCTTCTTGACGTAAGCATGATCACTGACATCATCGCGGTAGATGGTCCTAAGACTTTCAAACGTCCGATCTATGCAGGTAACGCAATTGCGACTGTAGAATCAGGCGAAAGCATCGTATTGGCGACTGTTCGTGGTACAGCATTTGATGCTGTAGCTGCTGAGGGTGGTTCTGCTGCTGTTGAAGCTGCTGCGTCTACGGGTGATGCGGGTATTTCTAAGTTTATCAACGAAGAAATCGTAAAATCTGAACGTCCTGAACTGACAGCTGCGCGTATTGTGGTTTCTGGTGGTCGTGGTGTAGGTTCTGGTGAGAACTATCACAAGATCCTTGATCCATTGGCCGACAAGCTTGGTGCTGCTCAAGGTGCATCACGTGCTGCGGTAGATGCTGGCTTCGTACCAAACGATATGCAAGTGGGTCAAACTGGTAAAATCGTTGCACCTGACCTGTACATCGCTGTAGGTATCTCTGGTGCGATTCAGCATTTGGCTGGTATGAAAGAATCTAAAGTGATCGTTGCGATCAACAAAGATGAAGAAGCGCCAATCAATGCAGTCGCTGACTACTGGTTAGTCGGTGACCTGAACACTGTAATTCCAGAATTGGTTTCTAAAATCTAATTTCTGAATCGGGTTCAAAATACGCTCTTGTGCAAGCAGTGAAAGCAATGCTTTACTGTTTTGTCCAAGGGCGTTTTTTTTATGCAAAAATTTTAAAAATACTCGGCAGTCGAAACTAGAGTATTTCATTTGCGTGAAAAGTGATAAAATTCCGGTTTGGTTTTTCTCCTGTTTTTAATCATGTCCTTTTCCAAAGCCGCCCATATCCTGTTCATTAGTTTTCTGCTGATTGCGCTTTATCTGGGTATTTGCATTCATACTGCCCTGAATGCACCGCCTGCGGTGACTCAGTATTTATTTAGTGAATCAGGCGCTTTTGAAGTCATGAGTCCATGGTTATGGTACTTGCTGGCAGTGCTGTGTTTGCTTAATGTTGAAATCAAACCTAATACCCGAGTGTTTACGGCTATAGCAGCGACATTGTTGGGATTACGGGAAATGGATTTCCATAAGCAGGTGTTTGAAATGAGTTTTATCAAAACTAATTTCTATCGCAGTGCTGAAATTCCGCTCATGGATAAGCTGCTCGGATTTATTTTATTGCTCGGCATTATTTTTGTCTTTCTGGTACTGGCGAAAAAGCTGGTTCAAACCATACGAAGCATGAAGAATTCTTTGAATATTGCACATTTTTTTATCTTTCTCACCATTGCCTGTGGCGGACTGAGCAAAGTGCTCGATCGCACGACCTCAACCCTGAAAGAAGAATTCGGCATCCAGTTGGTGCCACATACTCAAATCATGATTATGACCATTGAGGAAGGGGTAGAAATGTTATTGCCAGTTTTATTGATTGTGGCCGTGCTGAGCTATCGTAAAGTACTGAACCAGGCACAATAAAAATATAG
This sequence comes from Acinetobacter sp. USHLN143, assembly GCF_037145695.1. Classification (GTDB taxonomy): domain Bacteria; phylum Pseudomonadota; class Gammaproteobacteria; order Pseudomonadales; family Moraxellaceae; genus Acinetobacter; species Acinetobacter fasciculus. Next base: position 8,632 of record NZ_JBBCWZ010000042.1, on the reverse strand, counting down.
AAAAAACGATGAAGATGCGCCAGTTGATTGGCGCATTTTGTTTTTGTACTCCTGTATTTCTCAAAATTTTGGGTATTGAAAAATCCTGTCTGGATGCGCTGATTTTCGGTTTTCAAATAACAAGAAAATGATCACTAAAATGAAGATAATTAACAAGGTTAAGCTGAATATTTCGACACAAAAATACAAGTGTTTATGCTATAATTTAGGGCTGTATTTTAGTTTTTAACTCAGTCGTTTGAGTTAATGATTTTGCTAGTTTTACGACATATAAATACAAGCCAAAATTGGCTTGTAGAATAAGGAGTATGCATGAGCGTATCGGAAATTAGACCGATTGCCATTGAGGATGAACTTAAAAGCTCATATCTCGATTATGCGATGAGCGTGATTGTGTCACGTGCATTGCCCGATGTACGAGATGGTTTAAAACCTGTTCATCGTCGTGTGCTTTTCGCAATGCACGAATTAGGCAATGACTATAACAAAGCTTATAAAAAGTCTGCACGTGTAGTCGGTGACGTGATTGGTAAATATCACCCGCATGGTGATTCTGCCGTATACGAAACCATTGTACGTATGGCGCAAGATTTCAGCTTGCGTTACCAATTGGTTGATGGTCAAGGTAACTTCGGTTCGGTCGATGGCGATAGCGCAGCAGCCATGCGTTATACCGAAGTACGTATGCGTAAACTGACCCACGAACTGTTAGCGGATCTTGAAAAAGATACCGTCGAGTGGGAAGACAACTACGATGGCTCTGAGCGTATTCCTCAAGTCATGCCAACCCGTGTACCGAACTTATTGATTAATGGTGTTACCGGTATTGCAGTCGGTATGGCGACCAATATGGCGCCGCATAACATGACTGAAGTGGTGAATGCGTGTCTGGCCTATGCTAATGATCCTCAGATCAGTATCGAAGGGTTGATGGAACATATTTCTGGTCCGGATTTCCCGACAGGCGGTATCATTTACGGTAAATCAGGCATCGTCGATGCATACCGTACCGGTAAGGGCCGTTTGCATATCCGTGGTAAATACCATTTCGAAGAAGATCCGAAGAATGGCCGTACCACGATTGTCTTCACTGAAATTCCATATCAGGTCAATAAAGCAAAAACCATTGAGCGTATTGCAGAACTGGTTAAAGAGAAAAAACTGGAAGGCATTTCAGAGCTTCGTGATGAGTCTGACAAAGACGGTATGCGTATCGCGATTGACCTGAAGCGTGGTGAAAACGCTGAAGTGATCGTGAACAACCTGTTCCAGAACACGCAACTTGAAAACTCTTTCAGCATCAATATGGTTTGCCTGGACAATGGCCAACCAAAATTGATGAACCTGAAAGACATCATTGCCGCGTTTATCCGTCACCGTCAGGAAGTAGTCACGCGTCGTACCATGTTCGAATTACGCAAAGCGCGTGAACGTGGTCATATCTTGGAAGGTTTAACCGTTGCTCTGGCAAATATTGATGCCATCATCGAAACCATCAAGAGTTCTGCAAATCCGGCTGAAGCGCGTGAGCGTTTGCAGGCAGGTGAGTGGGCAGGTGGCGGTGTTTTGGCCTTGTTGGAAAAAGCCGGTTCAGTTTCTGTGCGTCCGGATGAGATTGAAGGTGAAGACCCAAGTCGCCCGTTTGGTTTGGATGGCGAGATTTATCGTCTGTCACCAACCCAGGTGAATGCAATTATGGAACTTCGCTTGCATCGTTTAACTGGTCTGGAACAAGACAAGTTACATGCTGAATATAGTGAAATCCTGTCACAAATTGCTGAACTGACTGCAATTTTGAATGACTTTAATCTGTTGATGAACGTGATTCGTGAAGAATTGGCATTAATTCTTCAGCAGTATGGCGATGCACGTAAAACGTCGATTGTCGAGTCACGTATCGATTTCTCTCGTGAAGATCTGATTCCTGAAGAGCAAATGGTGCTGACGGTATCGAAATCAGGTTATGCGAAAACTCAACCATTGTCTGACTACGCTGCACAGCGTCGTGGTGGCCGTGGTAAGTCTGCGACCAGCATGAAAGAAGATGATTACATTCAACATCTGATTGTGACGTCAAGTCATGCGACGGTACTTTGCTTTACCAATGTTGGTAAGGTCTATCGTCTGAAAGTCTATGAAGTGCCGCAAGCATCACGTGGTGCGAAAGGTCGCCCAATGGTGAATTTGTTGCCACTGGATGAAAACGAGACCATTACTGCGATCTTGCCTGTGATTGACGCGCCGAAGAAATTCAAAGAACGTCTGGCTGCCTTCAAGGCATTTGTCAAAGCCAATGCAGCGCAGTTGCAAGCCAATGAAGTGATCAATGCTCATTTTGCCGAGCTTGAAGCAGCGCTGACAGAATCTGAAGATGGTGCGGATGATATTTCTGATGCATTGCGTATTCAATTGAAACAGTTGGGCTTGGAGCTTTCTGCAACAGATCTTGATGATGACATTATCAATGACTTTGCTCAGCAGGCTGAAGCGGTACGTAAAAACTTCTATGTGTTTATGGCGACTGAATACGGTACGATTAAACGTGTAGAGCTTGAACAGTTCTCGAATGTTCGTTCAAACGGTTTACGTGCGATTGAGCTGAATGGCGATGATACCCTCATCGGTGTAGCGATTACTGACGGTGAACAGCAAATCATGTTGTTCTCGAATGAAGGTAAAGCTATTCGCTTCGCAGAGACGGATGTACGTTCAATGGGGCGTTCTGCCAAAGGTGTACGCGGTATGCGCGTGACCATTGGTGCAGCTGCACAGCTAGAAGAAAATGACGAAACTGAGATCGAGTCTGATGACGAAGATGGTTCAGATTCAGCATTGATTAGCCGAATCGTATCACTGGTGGTTGTACCTGAAACTGGCGAAGTACTGTGTGCATCTGAAAATGGTTATGGTAAACGTACTCCAGTAGACGACTTCCCGACCAAGAAACGTGGCGGTAAGGGCGTGATTGCGATCAAGACCTCTGAACGTAATGGTCAATTGGTGGGCGCTGTTGCCATTGATGCGTCTAAAGAACTGATGCTGATTTCAGATGGCGGTACGCTGGTTCGTACCCGTGCATCTGAAGTGGCGCAAACTGGTCGTAACGCACAGGGTGTTCGTCTGATCCGCTTAGGTAATGAGGAATTGCTGGTCGGTGTGGTTTCAATCGAAGCTGTTGAAGAAGATGAGTTTGTTGAAGCGATTGAAAGCGAAGACGCTTTAGTGGCAGAAACAGATTCAGCAGCTGAAACTGAGCAAGTTGAAAAAGATGGTGAAAATTCAGTAGAAGAATAAGTTTTTTACTGATAAAAAGGGCGCTTCGGCGTCCTTTTTTATAAACCTTGACTGCATAAGGGTAAGCGATGAAAACCAAATTAATGTTGTTGGCAGCAGCGGTTGCATTGACTGGCTGTAATTCAATGGACAATATTCCGAATCCGAGTCCTGAACAGGAAAAGGCGGCACAGCTGGCTTATGAGGATTTGCGTGACGGGAAATATGAGGAATTTCTGGATCAGTTAGAACCGCAGTTGCAAACCCAGTTTAAGGATAATGAAAAGCTGATGAAACGCTTTTCACGTTCAATTCCTCAAGGTGAATACAAGTCTAAGACTTTAATGACCAAAGAGATTGAAGAAGCAACCAATCAGCCTGGACAATATAAGGTCAGTTATGAAATTGCCTATCCGGAGAATCTGGTTCAGTATGATGTGAGTTTTGATAAGCCGAATGGTAGCAACAAGATTCGTAATTTCAATATTCAGGTCTTTGGCGAATCAAGTAAATAAGTGGAATAGGCGCATTGCTATAATGTTCTATCTGCTTTGATGACCAGAAATTAAACGTCGATAAGCCAAGAAAAAGCACATGCTGCCGATCATTCCAAGATAGAGCAGTTTAGGTAAGACCAGTGCGGTAGGTACACCCATCTGATTGAGTTGAATAAACATCTGCACAATTTGGGTGGAAGGCAGGATTTCGCCAACGACTTGCATCCAGATAGGCATGGCAGCATGTGGCCAGGCCGCACCAGATAAAAAGAACAGTGGAATGGAAGTGAATACAATCACATGACCCGCACGTTCTGGCAGATCCAGAAAACTGGCAAATAGGCAGGTCATGCCAATTATCGTGTAGATAAAAACCGGAACAGCCAGTAGCATTCCAAGCAGGTTGCCACCGCGCGGATAATCAAATAGCCAGAAGCTAAAGCCGAATAAATAGAAACATCCCAGACAGCCAATGGTGAAGACCGCTAAACACATTCCAATCAACGCATTTGTATTTAATTCTACTTTTCTTTCCCGATATACTAAAATCAGCATACTCAAACCCAAAAGAATGGTTTGGTGGATAATTAAAGGTGCAACCGCAGGAAAGACATAACTGCCATAGCCGGACAGTGGATTAAATAAAGGAATTTGATGCACAGAAAGGGCAGGTGAAAAATCCGAGACCTCACCAAAGCGTTCAGTATAGTCTGCTAAAGTTTGCTCAACCGATGTGGCTAAGCCCAGACCAATTTGTTTGGTCACTAAAAAGTTGGCTGTACTTACATACAGTCCAATGCCACCTGTTTCACCATGCCTTAAGCTTTGCGATAAATTGTCCGGCAGCAGTAAAATGCCATCGGCTTTTTGTGACTCCACCCATTGTTTGGCTTCGGCAAAATTTCCGGTAATCGCCTGAATTTCGACATTGGGGCTTTGTGCCACCTGACCAATAATACGGGTGCTTAAGTTACTTTGTTCTTCATCGACAATAATAATCGGTAAGGCTTCAGCCTGCTGTGCCTGATAAGCGGTTGGATAAAAAAAGCTGTAAAATAAGACGGATAGAATCAGCGTGGTAAAGATCGTGCCGTGACTGACAATATCCTTGAAGCTTTGCAGATAGTAAAACCAGAGGGATTTCATTGGACTGCTCCTTTAGCTATTTTTTTAAGAAACAGATAAGCCAGCAGAGCGTAGACTAGGGCATAGATCAGCAGCATTAATCCAGCTTGCAGTGAAATATGCAATGGACTACCAATCACCCATTGTTCAGTTTGTAATTTGGCATAGGGCGTAAACGGAATAATATTGGACCAAAACTGGGTGAATAGGGGCGCATTATTTAAAGGAAGGGTCACACCGGCAAAACTTAAAGATGAACCGCCATAGACCGCAATGATGCCAAAAGATTTACTTAAATCTTTGGTTGCCAGAACCACTGCACTGCTTAAAAATGCATAAGCGCTATATAGCAGAAATTGCGCCAATAGAATCAGGCTGAGCGAGCCGGCAACAAACCAGCCGCGAATTTCAATCAGCCAGAACATCCAGGCCCAAGTCCACACACTAAAAATAGCCACATAGACCAGGTTCTTAGACAGTAATGCCATCCAGATGGATGAGTTGCTAATCCAGCTTATTAAGGTCTGTCGCTTCAGTTCCTGACCGACGGAAAATGCCACACAACAACACAGCAGTAAATGCAGAATCGCCGGAATGACATAGGGTTCCAGATAGAATTCATAATTCAGCTGCGGATTGTACAGCGGTGATATTTTGATATGTGGTGACGGTGCTTCGAGAGAGGGTAACCGGTTGCCCAGATATTGCTGTCCGCTAAATTCAGCCAGTGCTTGCAGGGTACTGACCAGCATGGCAGAGGAAATGGTATTTCCGATACTGAAATAACTCTGGTTAAAGGCAATACTGATGTCAGCATCCCGGGCACGAACCAGACGTTGCTCGGCACCGCTGGGAATATGGATATAACCCCAAATTTTATTTTGATTTAACAGGCGCTCAATTTCAGCTGTTTGTTCCGACACCGTAGCAATTTTAAGAGTATGATTCAGCGCCACATGCTGATAAATGCTTTGACTCAGCGCACTCTGGTCTTGATCAATAATCGCAATCGGTAAATGATCCGGTTTCCCTTGAGCAAACATGCTGCTGAATAAAATAATCACCAGTGCAGGTGCGAGCGTGACCAGACACAGATCCCATTTTTCGCGGAGCAGATAGCGCAATTCGCGCCATATACCCGTCCACATTATCGGGTCTCTTTCAGTTTAAACAACACGCTCATCCCGACTTTGAGTTCAGGAATCGCTGGTGCGGGCACAAGATGCAGCTTAAAACTGCGCACATCATAACCACCGGTTTGGCGTGTGGTCTTAATGGTGGCAAATTCGCCCTCGGCACTGATCTGCTTGATTTTAAAAGTAGCGGTTTTATCTAGGGCGGGAATATAACCTTCAATACTGCTCATTTTCTGAAATGGGGCATATTGATCTTCACGAATATTCAGGCTCACCCACATTTGATCTTCAATCAGGCTGACCACAGGGACTGCGGTGGCTACCAGCTCTGAGACTTTGCCATAGGTTTTAGACACCGTTCCGTTTACAGGTGCTACTAATTGGGTTTCTGCTTCTAAAGCATTGGCTTCATCCAGCGCAGCCTGGGCAATATCTACCTGTGCATCGGCGGAACTCTTTTGCTGCGAAGTGCTGCCACGTTTGGCACGTGCATATTGCTGATACGCCGCCTCTGTCATTTGCGCCGCTGATTGACTGGCTGCATACAATTCATCACGGCGCTGGCGTGAAATCACACCTTCATTCAATAAATTTGCACCACGCTCATAAGAAACTTTGGCTAAATTTTGCTGTGCTTTCAGCGATTGCCAGTTGGCATACAGACTGGCGATATTTTCTTCCTGCGAGCCACGTTCAGCAGTCGATTGTAAGGCTAGCGCAGATTGTAAAGCCGCTACGGCTTGCTGTTTTTTGGCCTGAATTTCCGGGCTGTTTAAGCGCACCAGCACATCGCCTTTTTTGACCCGCTGACCTTCTTCTACATAGATTTCTTCAATACGGCTTGGCACTTTGGTCGCCACCTGAACCGTTTCAGCTTCTACACGACCCTGCAATTCCAGCGGAGCCGGTTGGTAGCTTTTCCATAATCCAAAAGCGATGACTGCCAGTAGAATTGGAATCAGGGCAAGCAATAAATATTTTTTCTTTTTGGAGATTTCAGGAGCTTGTTCATGCTCGGTCGAAGTCGCCGCATTATTTTCTATTCCAGTTCTTGTTTCTACCTGTTGCGCAGGAGATTTTTCTATATCGCTGGATGAAGCCGCTTCATTCACAGGATCATTGGGTTTTTGATCTTCGTTCATGTTCGGCTCCATTAGCGAATATAGTGGGTGTTGGTATGTTGGATGTAGTTCGGAAATTCTGCAATCGAGCCATGGCTTTGTAATAGGGTGGCCAGTGACATCACATATTTGTAGGCATTCAAGGCAGTTTCAGCTCGTAATCCGCTCAGCATATTTTGTGCATCGATGACCTGTGTGGCGGTGCCCGTATCTTCTTTAAAAGACAATTCTTGGATGCGTAAATTTTCCTGTGCGGCTTTCAAGTTTTGTGCCAGAAGTACATCACTTTGCTGTGCACTAAGTGCTTCGCTATAAGATTTATAAATCAGATTTTCAATTTCCTGCTGGGTGCGTGCAGTAAGCAGTTCTGTTGCAGAGCGTTTGAGTTCGGCAGCCTGAATATTCTTGTTTTTATCGATCCCGGAAAACAGGTTATAGCGTGCGGCAACCCCGACAATCCAGTTTTCATTTTGATCCAGACTATATTCGCCAAAAGCAAAAACATTCGGTTTTTTTGCCGCTTGCTGGGCTTTCACATTGGCTTGGGCCAATTGGGTATCCAGCTGCATTTTTTGAATTAGCGCAGAGTTCTGACTAAAAGTTTTTAGCAGATGATTTAAGGCCTGTGGCTCGGTTTTATTGACAAATAAAGGCGTCGAAAGCTCAGTGATGCTACTTTCCTGAAGCAGATTATTCAGCTGGAACAGGGCAGCATTCAAATTGGCTTGCGTGTTTTGCTGGCTGCGCTCGGCATTATTACGTGCCACTTCAAATTGCATACGCTGGCCTTTACTGATAAAACCTTGCTGTTCCATCTTTAAGGCATTGCGATAATGCTGCTGCATGGCATTCAGGTTAAACAGCGCAGCTGCATGCAGTTGCTTTTGAAGCTGTACATTAAAATAACTTTGAATCAGTTCAAAACGCTGCGTGTCTTGCTGCTGTTTGTTGCTGAGCTGACTACGACCGACCTGAATATTGGCGATTTCTTTGGCGCTGCTTGTCAGTCCACCGGTATAAAGCGGCATCATGATTGAAACCGTCGGACGAATCACCTGATCATCCAGCACGACATGCGAACTATCAGGAATTAAGCCCACCCCATTTTGAATAGGTTGTCTTAAACTATTTTTTAGTGGGTCAGCCAGACCTCCTAAGTTCAGTTCATCAATTCTATTATTGACACCATCCGTTAAGGATTGCTCTAAATTATTTTTTAATGCACCTAAAGGCAGATCGAGTTCATTATGAAAGGCATACGCACGAACATTCAGATCGACACGCGGTAGACCTACGCCTTTTACTGCTTCAGCTTCAAGTTTTGAGGCCTGTTCCAGACTTTGATAGGCTTGGCTGCTATAAGAATTTTGGGTGGTGTTTCAAAAAGTATGCTGGCATTAAACGAATCCATTATTGATATAAAAGAACACTAAATCAAAGGCTTTGAAATGATTTTCAAGCTTTTTGGAGAAGTTGCAGC
>NZ_JBBCWZ010000041.1:0-27587 GCF_037145695.1 Acinetobacter sp. USHLN143 | reverse complement strand
TTTTGCCAGTGTTGATCTGTCAGCATGGTACGAGGCATAGCGAATAGTAAAATTGGGTTTGGCGATTTGATTTTACTACTTCGCTATTTTTTTAAGCTAAAAGTGTCAACACACCCTAAATAAAAGCAGAATAAATCTGGCTGTAGCGATCTATTCGCTATAGCTTTCACTTATAATTTTGCCATCATTCTTTTTCACCTTTTGGCCAATGATACCTTCACAGCAGTATCGGTTTTTACGTCACTCTTTGCGTGATGGACGTAGTATTAACCCGCAAGATTCATCTCGATGGACCAAGTTGCACCTTGATCCATGGTTATTGTGCTTTCTGGTTCTCAATGCAATCCTGGGTTTAATGGTGGTGTATAGCGCGACCTCCGAAGACTCTGGCATGGTGGTGCGTCAGGCCGTCAGTTTCGGGATTGGTTTTGTGCTGCTATTTATCTGTGCGCAGATTCCACCGAAAGTCTATCAGGCGATTAGTCCATACCTGTATGCCTTCGGGATCTTCATGCTGCTTCTGGTCTTTGTGATTGGTGAAAAACGTTTAGGTGCAACCCGCTGGATTACCTTGCCGGGGGTGGGAAGCATGCAACCGAGTGAGGTAATGAAATTTGCGATGCCTTTGATGATGGCATGGTATTTTGCACGTAAGCCGTTTCCTCCCAAATTTTTGCATATTGTCGGGGCTTTGATTTTATTGGGCATACCATTTGTTTTGGTGGCGCTTCAGCCTGACTTGAATATTGGTTTGGTGATTCCCGGTATTTTTGTTCTATTTTTAAGTGGCATGTCATGGCGTCTGATTGGTGGTGCAGTTGCAGCAGTTGCTGTGGCAGCACCGGTTGCATGGATGTTTGTGCTACAAGAGTATCAAAAAAAGCGTATTACCACCTTGTTTGATCCGGAGTCGGATGCCTTGGGCGCGGGCTGGAATATTATCCAGTCCAAAATTGCCATTGGTTCAGGTGGTTCCACGGGCAAAGGCTATACCGAAGGTACGCAATCACATTTAGGTTATCTGCCTGAACATCATACTGACTTTATTATGTCGACGTATGCTGAAGAATTCGGTTTTATCGGTGTTTTTCTGCTGTTCAGTTTATTCACTGCCATTATTATTCGCTGTTTGATGATTGGTTTAAACAGCTTTCATAACTTTGGCCGTTTATATGCTGGAGCCATGGGACTGACCTTCTTCTTCTTTGTATTTTTAAACTCCGGCATGGTGAGCGGGATTTTACCTGTGACCGGAGATCCATTGCCGCTGATGAGCTATGGCGGAACGGCGGTGATTTCCATGTTGGCCGGGATGGGCATTGTGATGTCGATTCATACTCATCGATAATTATTCTAAAAGTCGGACTGGTTCCGGCTTTTTTAGTATTCTTAAAACAAAACATAAATCTCTATTAAGTATAAAAAGGAAGTTAAGTTTGAGTAATATTTTTCGTGAATCAGAAAAAATGTTGGTAGAGCTTGGGAGTGAATTAAATAATTCAATATTTTTGGAGGGTGGGCCTCGGCTTGAGATAGTTTATCAATGCTGTGAATTGTCGATTGAGCATGGTGTGGCTATTCTCAGTTTACTGGAAATAAAAAGAGATATATCTGCGCTTGCCTTGTTTAGAATTCAGTTTGAGGCGGTCGTTAGAGCTTACTGGTTACTTATGGTTGCCTCAAATCAAGAAATACAAAAGTTTGAATTAAATAATGCAGATGACCTTTTAAAGAATATTAAAATCCCGACAGCAGTAGAAATGATAACGAAATTAGAGAATATTGTAGAGATAGCTCATATAGTAGAGATATTTAAAGAGTTTAAATTTTACTCATTAAAACATTTGCATTCTATTGTTCATACAGGACGAAATTCATTAATTCAAAAAAGAGCAGGATTAGCTGATGAGCAAATGCTTGTGATTATTAAACAAGTAAATGGATTTATTACGATGGCTGCACAAATATTGTTAAGACATGCGGGTAAAGAAAAGTATATTCATCACATTCATGCGCAATATAGAAATTGTTTCCAGATGCAGAGTGATATAACAGTAGAACAAAAAGCAGAAATCGATAAGCGATATCAAAAAGCCCTCACTTGAGGGCTTTTTTAATTTCATACTTTAACTGAGAAACCAGGTGTAATAGCCCCAGATCATTAAAGGCCATGCCAAGAATGGACTAAACAACCATTTCCAGAACCAGTGGCGCGGCATAAAGCCAACACCATGGACAAAGCCTCCAGAAATACCAATCATGATATACATCATGGCACTATGGCTATATTCACCGTTGGCATCCAGCATTGCAGAAGGATGAACCAATAACACTGCTGCGAGAGGAAAAGCCAGGAGGCAGGAAATCATCATCGCAAATTTGTTTGGTTTCTTGTCTACAACGGTTTTCTCAAGCGCAGCTTCGGTCATGTTTTATTCCTCATCTAGGTCTTGGTGTTGTTCCATGTAAATGGCAGCAATCACACTGGCAAAACATGCCATCAGTACACCCAGAATCCAAGCAAAATACCACATAGTTGTCTCTCCTTAAGACACAGCCCTTAGTACAGGCTGTGTGAATTATCTTCAATGTGTTTGTTGGTAATCACGCCCCACATCTTGTAATAACACCAAGTGGTATAGATCAGGATCAGTGGAACAAAGATACAGGCAGCAACGGTCATAACGGTTAAGGTATTTTTACTAGATACCGCATCCCACATGGTCAGACTTGCAACCGGGTTAATGCTTGAAGGCATCAGGAAAGGGAATAGGGCGAAACCAGCAGTCAGAATTGCACCGATAACTGCCAGAGATGAACCCAGGAAGCTCAAGCCTGCTTTATTTTTACCTGCTGCCAGTACAATGATCAAACCGCCCAAAATGCCGACAATAGGCGCTGCCATCGTGATTGGATAAGTCGAGTAGTTATTCATCCAGCCTGGATTGGCATTGGTCAGCACTTCTTTGGCGAGCGGGTTGGCAACACCATTGGTATCAAAAGGTGTAACCAGTGTATAACCTTGAATACCACCAAAGTACAGCCAAGCGCCTGCAGCCAGGAAGGTAACCAGATAAACCAGACCCATGATTTGTGTTGCTTTGGCAGAACGTTGGCGTAGGTCACCATCAGTACGCAGCATTAACCATGCACCACCATGTGCACACAGCATCGATAAGCTGACCAGACCACACACAATAGCAAACGGATTCAGTAGTGCAAAGAAGCTACCAGTATAAGTAGAACGTACAGTTTCATCTAAAGTAAATGGTACACCCAGGAACATGTTGCCGAATGCCACACCGAAGACCAATGCAGGCACTGCACCACCAATGGCTAGACCCCAGTCCCATGAATTGCGCCATTTGGTATTTTCCAGTTTTGAGCGATAGTCAAAACCGACCGGACGCAGGAATAGGGCAAACAGTACCAGCAACAGTGCCCAGTACATGCCAGAGAAGGCGGTTGCATAGACCATTGGCCAGGCAGCGAACAAAGCACCGCCGGCAGTAATAAACCAGACTTGGTTACCGTCCCAGTGCGGCGCAATGGTATTGATCGCTGCACGGCGCTCGCTATCATTTTTGCCCACAAATGGCATGATCGCCATGGAGCCCATATCGAAGCCGTCGGTGAGGGCAAAGCCAATCAGCAATACGCCTACCAGCACCCACCAAATGATTTTTAATAATTCATATTCGATCATGCGTGAGTCTCCCCATTTGACTTTTCTGCAGCTGCAAGCTTTTCAAAATGGTATTTACCAGTATGCAGTGAGCTTGGGCCAAGACGTGAGAACTTGATCATCAGATACATCTCGATAATCAGTAACACGGTATAGAATGCTGCCAATGCGAGGATTGAACCCCAGACATCACCTGTGCTTAAGCTTGATGCTGAAAGATGCGTCGGTAATACCTCACCAATAGTCCATGGTTGACGACCTACTTCTGCTACATACCAGCCAGTTTGCGCAGCAACCCAAGGTAAAGGCAGTGCAAATAATGCAAATTTCAATAACCATGGTTTGTTTTCAGCATTACGTTTTGCTACCGCAAAAGTTGCCAGTGCAAATAGAAGTAGCATCAGGAAGCCGGAAGCTACCATGGCACGGAATGCCCAGAACAGGCTTGGTACGTGTGGAATAGTGTCTTTAGCAGCTGCTTTGATTTGCTCTTCAGAAGCATCAACGACATTTGGTGTGTATTTTTTCAGAAGTAGACCGTAACCTAAGTCTTTTTGGCTTTCTTCAAAAGCGGTTTTCAGTTCTGGAGACTGATCACCAGCACGTAATTTTTCCAGTTGTGAATAGGCCACCATACCATTACGGATACGCGCTTCATGCTGAACCAGCAGGTCCTTAATACCTGTAACTTGTTCAGTCGTAGAACGTGTAGCAATCAGACCCATTACATAAGGAATTTTCACTGCATAATCTGTAGTCATGGTTTCCTTATTCGGGATACCGAACAAAGTAAATGGCGCAGGTGCAGGGTGAGTATCCCATTCTGCTTCAATCGCTGCCAGTTTGGTTTTCTGTACATCGCCCAGCTCATACCCTGATTCATCACCCAGTAAAATCACTGAAAGTGTAGAAGCAAGCCCGAAGATGGCTGCAATGGCAAAAGAACGGCGTGCAAAAGGCAAGTCACGTTTTTTCAGCATGTAGTAACTTGAAATAGCCAGGACGAAGATGGCACCTGTGACATAACCGGCAGATACTGTATGCACAAATTTAACCTGAGCGACCGGATTAAAGATCAATGCAGCAAAGTCCACCATTTCCATACGCATGGTTTCATAGTTAAATGCCGAACCGACCGGGTTTTGCATCCAGCCATTGGCGACCAGAATCCAGAGTGCGGACATGTTCGAGCCTAAAGCCACCAGCCAGGTTACTGCCAGATGTTGCACTTTGGACAGGCGATCCCAGCCAAAGAAGAACAAGCCAATAAATGTCGATTCAAGGAAGAAGGCCATCAAACCTTCAATCGCCAGTGGTGCACCGAAAATATCACCGACATAATGCGAGTAATAAGCCCAGTTGGTTCCGAACTGGAACTCCATGGTCAGGCCCGTGGTTACCCCTAAGGCAAAGTTAATACCAAACAGCTTTCCCCAGAACTTGGTCATGTCTTTGTAGATTTCTTTGCCGGAAATCACATAGGTGGTTTCCATAATGGCAAGCAGAAATGCCAGACCTAGCGTCAGTGGAACAAAAATAAAGTGATACATCGCGGTCATGGCGAACTGGAACCGCGAGAGATCGACCACGCTTTCAGAAATCATCAACGTGTCTCCTGGATTTGGGAAGGATTGCCGGCGATACGCTCGGCGACTTGGTTATCAAAATTTTTAGGAATCGTAGGCGCATCAAACCAGATATTTTTAATTACCATCAGTAGAATAACCTTGATAATTAAAATAGCGGTTATTTCTCTAACCACTCTCTGGTTTAGATTTTTGGGAACTAAGCTCATTCGACTAAGCCTGTTATATGACTTGTTGTATATTATTAATCTATTGTAACTAAAAAATAAATAGACGATACAGTTTAAATAAATATATATTTATAAATGTTTGAAAATATTAAATATATATTTATATGAGTTAAAATTTATTCTAAATATTTTTTATTATTTTATGTAATTTTATCGGTTTTTAAATCCGACTAAAATGCTTATATTTATATATTTTAATGTAGATTATTTTAGTTGGATTAATATTTTTTAATCTGATTAAAATGCTTGGTTTTAAAATAAAGAATAAAATTAATCAAACTAAACTGGTTGGTTTTATGAGGGTTGAATATCAGTGTCACAATCTTTCTCACTATATTTATATTGATAAAAAACACACCAAAAAAAGAACATGCTGGAGGCATGTTCTTTTTAAGCTTTGTGAGGGAGACTGGACTTAGAAGTCGTAACGCATGCCTAGAGAAAGACCTAGGCTGTCTTCACCGCGTGCGCCACCTACAGCATTGGTACGACCTTGTGCCCAAGGGGTAAGGTTTGAGTTTTCATCATTTAGTACAGTTGCTATGTTGCCATAAATGCGGACTGTTGGATCTAAACGGTGTTCAAGTCCGATTGCCAGTAAAGTTGCATTCGCATCATCGGCATCGACATCGCGGTGGAATACTTCACCACGGAATGAGGTTTTTGGTGCAAATTTATATTCACCGGCTACACCAAATACTTGTGCATCTGGGTTTGCTTCAGAATTATCATGTTGAAGGAATTGGTATAAACCGCCCAGATTGAATTCAGGGGTGATTTTGTAAGCACCAGCAATACGGAAACCATCGCGTTCGCCACGACCTGCATCTTCTTCATAATGTTCATAGGCAGCAGCAAAATCAACTTTACCTTCTTTATAGGTTAAAGCGAGGTCGTATGCTTTATCATCGCGATTATCTTTATTGGTAGTAGTTGTGGTTCCCGGTACGACTACTGTTACTGGACCATTCACAGTTTCAATTACAGTAGTTTTTGGTGAAGACGTTGACACGCTATCAGGGCTATTACCTTCGTGTAAAGAAAGTGCTGCTAAAACATTAAAGCCGCCGCCAAACTTAGGTGATTTATATTCAATGGTATTGTTATTACGTTCATCAAAACGCAAGTTGCCAGCACGTGTGACGTTACGAACATCACCGACCATATCACCAAAGAAGTTGACCGGGCCACGTGCTACTTTGAATGGGCTGTCAAAACGGCCGATACGCGCTTGACCGAAATCACCTTTTAAACCAACAAAAGTATCGCGAGTTGCAAATTCAACATCATCGTTTGCAGAACCACTTGCAAAGTTAATTTCCTGTTCGATTTGACCAAATACGGTCATACCATTTTCTAGTTTTTGTTCAGCTTTAAAGCCTAGGCGTGAAGAGTTTGAAGAAAGACCTACTTCGTTATAATCCTGGCCATCGTCCAGATAATCTAAAGAAACGTGTGCACGACCATACACTTTAACATCAGCAGCAGCTGCCATCACTGGTGTTAAAATTGTTGCCCCGATTGCTAATGCAGATAACGTTTTTTTCATGTGTTGCTCCAATAAAGACTTTTTTATTCATCGTCTTAAAAACAAGTTTCAGTATTGTTTTGAAACATCTACTGCTCTATTGGTGCCAAGTATTCATTACAAATAAGTCAATATGATTAAGGAAATATTTCAGAAATATTAAACACAATCATTGTCTTATTTTTTATAGGATTATGAGTGGGGTAAGCAGGATTGATGCAAATGCAGCTAAGTTCGGTGTTTGCTGCAAAACCTAAAAATAGGCTAGGTGACTTTTACTGATATTTGAGTGGCTTAATTCAGGGTGCAATACATCAGACATAAAAAATGGAGCCGAAGCTCCATTTTTAGGTATTAAGAATAGCTTAAAGGGCAGCTTTAATTTTCTCAGCCAGCGCTTTAATTTTTTCCTGGTCGCCCATTTGTGCTGCATGTTTGCCCAGATTGTGCAAAGAGGTAGGAACCAGATGGAAATGTACGTGTGGTACGGTCTGACCCGCTGCGGCCCCTGATAATTGCATCAGCACGATACCGTCCACACCTAAACCTTTTTCAATGGCTTTTGCAACTTTCTGTACGATCTGAATCGTATAGGCTGCAGCTTCAGGGGGTAGATCCAGTAAAGTGATCGCCGGAGTTTTCGGAACCACGAGAGTATGACCTTCTGCCTGAGGCATGATGTCCATAAATGCAAGAACCTGGTCATCTTCATACACTTTTATCGCAGGAAGTTCACCGCGTAGAATTCGTGCAAAAATATTCTGATCATCATAAGTCATAAGTATATTCCTTGAGCGTCATTAAACTGAATTATTTACAGTTCAATTCTTTCTGACGATCTTTGATCGCGTCAAGACGTTGTTGCTCTTTTTCCGAGAATTTTGGCTTGGTTGTATAGCAATTGTCATTACCAAACTTGGCTTTTGCTTCAGGATCTTTGAAACAGAAACCTTTAGACGCATAAATCACGTCATGATCATTTTTTAATTTTTTGCACTCTTGTTCAGATGCAAGAACCGATGTTGAAGCCCCGAACAAAGTTGCAAAGCCAATCAATGCTGCAACAGAAAATTTCTTCATGAGAGTTTCCTCTGGGTTATCCACTATATGTGCCTGCCTACTAGTCACAATATGAGGTTTCGTTATCATTATTCAATGGCGAGATATTACTCGATGGTAATATTACTCCATGATTCATACATTTTCACAGCACTGGAAAAATCACTGTTTTTATCCGACAGATCGCTGGCCGCTTGAATCAGATTCTGGGTCAACGAGAGCACAGGCGCAGAAATTTTGGCTTCACGCGCAAGGTCGATTGCAATGCCTGTATCTTTGGCCAAGAGTGGCAGGGCAAAGGTTACAGGAAAACTGCGGTTTAAAATACGCTGCGGCAAAACGGTTTCAGTCACCATGCTTTTACCACTTGAAGCATTAATACAATCCAGCGCTTCATGCAAGTTTACCCCATGCGCTTTCAGTGTAGTAAAGCCTTCTGCGACGGCACACAGGTTTACAGCCATTAACATATTATTTACGGCCTTCACTGCAAAACCTGCGCCAGATTCACCCACATGCTTGATCAGCTTGCCAAAAGCCTGCATCGCAGGAAGGGCTTGTTCATAGCCCTCTGCATTACCGCCCACCATCACAGTTAACGTGCCATTTTCAGCGCCAATGGTTTGACCGCTGACCGGTGCATCCAGAAAGATTACCCCATGTTCAGCCAGTTGTACTGCCAGTTTTTGGGCAGAATCCGGTACACCACTGGTGCAGTCGACCCAGACTGAACCGGATTTAAGCGGTAAATTTTCCAGAAGTCGTTCAACGTCAGCGCTAGTTGGCAAGCATGAAAAAATCACATCTGCCTGTACGGCCTGTTCCAGTGTGACGGCTTGGGTGCCATATTCAGCAGCATGTTGCTCTGCTTTGTTAAAGCTGCGGTTCCAGACATAGACCGTATCAAACTGCTTGGGTAAATGTGCTGCCATACGAAAACCCATTGCACCTAGGCCGATAAATGCCACTGACTGAATCATGCTGTACCCTCTGAATATGTTTAAAGCTATTTAATATTTTTTCTGGTGCGGGGAATCTACACTAAACATCAAGACGTGTAGAGCGCTGCACCAGCCAGGTCGTCATTTTGGGCCAGAATGTATTTGCCGTTTTCTGGTTCGACATTAGTCCAAGATGACCACCCGGTATAAGAGTAAACGTCTTATCCTGGCTACTTGTCAATTCCATCAAAGGCTTAGCTGACTGTTCTGTGACAATCTGGTCGGTTTGACCTGCACCTACCAATAGGGAGCAGCTGATATTTTTAAGATCAACAATACGACCATCTAAAGTGATAGAACCGTATTTTAAAGGATTTTGCAGCCATAAATGCAGAACCATGTCCTGATTAATCCCGCCCGGATAATCGATCATCTTGTTCAGGAAATTCCCCATGGTGGCATGTTCATAGACATCTTCGACATGATCCAGATTCAGCAAAAACTGCTTCTGGCTTTTTAGCCAGCCAATCGGATCAAGTAATTTAAAGCCCAAGGCATTTACAATACCCGGCGTATGAATATATTGCTTCGGGATCAGTCCTTGATGAATGGCCTGTTGCAAATTCTTATTTTTAGAAATCAGTTTATTGGTCGTAGAAAAAAGTTTGCCGACACGTCCTGACGCATAACTGTCGATAGGACTGCCCACCACGATCAGATTCTTGACATGTTCAGGCGAATGCAGGGCTGTATAGAGCGTGACAAACACCCCAGCCATACTCCAGCCGTGTAAGGAAATGAACTGACTGCCTGAATGCTTGCAGATGGTTTCAATGGATTGAGGAATGGCTGCATCGATAAAAGATAAAAAATTCAGGTGACGGTGCTTAAAGTTAAAGCGTTTCCATTCCACCAGATAGACATCAAAACCGCTATGCTGAAAATGCTTGACCAGAGAGCGATAAGGATACAGATCATAGATATCCATATTAATGGCTAACGGTGCGATGAAAACCAGAGGCTCCTTATATTTTTTCTCAGGTGAAGCGTAATAACGAATCTTGCAAAACTCGGTGCCGGCAATATATTCAAAAGGGGTTTTTTGCGACAGGATCAGTGAGGAGGCATTAAACACCCGGGTGCTGAGGTGTTTCAATTTTTTTTGCTGGCGTTGAAAGTTTTGTTTTAACTGAATCATGTAAATAAAATATCCGTATCCGCGGGAGGATTGATCGAAGTCTAAGCAATAATCGCTTATTATGCCTTGACCTGAAATAGCTTAGGCGCTCAAAATGTTGGCAAATTTTTACAAAAGGCAGCCTGAGGGCTGAGGTAAAGCGATGAGCCAGCAAGACGATATTTCTTACCAATTAGAAACTTTAGCCATTCGTACCGGTCATACCCGCACTTTTGAAGGTGAGCATGGCGAACCGATTTTTCTAACATCGTCTTTTGTGTATGAAAATGCTGCAGAAGCCGCAGCTAAATTCTCAGGCCAGGAACCGGGCAATATCTATTCTCGCTTTACCAATCCGACCGTTGCCATGTTTGAAAAGCGTCTAGCTGCACTTGAAGGTGCAGAGCGCGCCGTCGCCACCAGTTCAGGTATGGCTGCCATTATGGCAGTGATGATGGCTTTTTTAAAAGCGGGTGATCATGTGATCTGTTCACGTGCTGTCTTCGGCTCTACGGTTTCCATGTTTGAAAAATATGTCGCAAAATTTGGCGTCA
Organism: Acinetobacter sp. USHLN143; assembly: GCF_037145695.1. Classification (GTDB taxonomy): domain Bacteria; phylum Pseudomonadota; class Gammaproteobacteria; order Pseudomonadales; family Moraxellaceae; genus Acinetobacter; species Acinetobacter fasciculus. The sequence continues at coordinate 16,827 of NZ_JBBCWZ010000041.1, read as the reverse complement.
GCGTTGATTTCGTTGATTTGACCGATCTTGATGCATGGAAAAATGCCATCAAGCCTGAAACAAAAATTCTCTTTGTTGAATCTCCATCGAATCCTTTAGCGGAAGTAGCCGATATACAGGGACTCGCTGATATTGCGCATGCCAATGATGCTTTACTGGCGATTGATAACAGCTTCTGTACACCGGTGTTACAACAACCAATCAAATTTGGTGCAGACCTGGTAGTGTATTCTGCGACTAAATATCTGGATGGTCAGGGCCGCGCCTTGGGTGGTGCTGTCGTAGGTAATCACAAGTTACTAGAAGAAATCTTCGGCTACGTGCGTACCACAGGCCCGTCAATGAGCCCATTCAATGCTTGGGTCTTCCTGAAAGGCTTGGAGACACTACGTTTGCGTATGCGTGAACATTCAGCAAGTGCTCAGCAACTGGCTGAATTTTTGAATCAGCATCCAAAAGTAGAAAAAGTATATTATGCGGGCCTGCCTGAGCATGTCGGTCATGAACTGGCAGCAAAACAGCAGAGCGGTTTTGGTGGTATTGTGTCTTTTGAAGTCAAAGGTGGCCGTGAGGAAGCGTGGACTGTCATTGACAATACCCAGTTTATTTCGATTACCGGCAATCTGGGCGATGTAAAATCGACTATTACCCATCCGGCGACCACGACACACGGTAAATTGTCGCCTGAAGCCAAAGAAGCCGCTGGTATTCGTGAAGGTTTAATTCGCGTATCTGTTGGTTTGGAAGAGATTGGTGATATTATCCAGGATATTCGTCGCGGTTTAGACCTGATTTAATTTTATAAATTTATGTTCGGAGATATTTATGAACATTAACATGTTGATGCAGCAAGCTCAGCGCATGCAGAAAGAAGTTGAAAACAACGTAAAAAAAGCCAAAGAAGAGCTTGCGCAAACTGAAGTGCATGCCGAGGCGGGTGGCGGTCTGGTGAAAGTAACCATGACTTGCCGTAACGTAGTGAAGCGTATCGAAATCAATCCTGAATTACTTCAGGATGATCCAGACATGATCGAGGACCTGATTGCAGCTGCAATGAATGATGCAGCACGTCAGGCAGAAGTGGTATCTGACGAAAGAATGAAAGCAGCGAACTCAGGCATGGGTTTACCGCCTGGTCTTGCAGGTATGTTCTAAGGAAGAATGCGCAATGTTTAGTGATCGTTTTGATCAACTCGTTCAAGCATTACGCATTTTGCCAAGCGTTGGGCCAAAATCGGCTCAACGTATGGCATTGCATATGATCATGAAAAATCGTGAGGGTGCTATTGGTCTGGCACATGCGCTGACTGAGGCAACCAATCACATTCATGAATGTTCAGTCTGTCATTCTCTGACCGAAGACGAAGTCTGCAATATTTGCAGCTCTCTGGATCGTGATGATGAACTGCTCTGTGTAGTGGAATCACCTGCAGATGTCATGGCGATTGAGCAAAGTGGTAGTTTCAGAGGTAAATATCATGTATTGGGCGGACATTTATCGCCACTGGATGGTATTGGTCCCGAAGAAATCGGTATTCCGTACTTATTGCATCGTTTGGCCAATGGTCAGGTGAAAGAAGTGATTCTGGCAACCAATGCCACGGTAGAAGGTCAGGCTACGGCGCATTATCTGGTTGAGGCCAGTAAGCATTTGCCGATCCAGATGACCCGAATTGCCCAGGGCGTACCACAAGGTGGTGAGCTGGAATATGTCGACAGTCATACCTTGAGTCAGGCAGTACATAACCGGATGCGCATGAAGTAAGCTAAGCTTAAATATCTTGTTAGTTTTAATATAAAAAAGATATTAATTAGAATATAAATCCTGATAAGTAAGCGCCATTTTTTAGGAAATAGGGCAGAATTGACGTTATTTTTTATACAAAAATTCTATAGATCAGTTAATATGGATCTATCGAGAATCTAATCTTAGACTCAGTTCTATGTTTCAATTTATTCAACATCAAAACGACTTAACTCATGTACTGAAGCTGATGGATCAGAATTCAGTGTATGGGCTGGATACCGAGTTTATCAAGGTTGATACCTTATGGCCTAAGCTGGGTGTTTTTCAGATTAACGTAGACAATAAGGTCTATTTGTTGGATGGAACCACGCTAGATCTGACTGAGTTCCTTAATAAAATTTTTAACGCACAGCAGAATATTTTTCATGCCTGTAGTGAAGATATCGATCTGATCTATCACTATACCCAGAAGAAATCGCTGAGTAATGTGTTTGATACCCAGGTCGGCATGTCATTTTTGGGGCATGGTCTGCAAGTCAGCTATCAAAATGCGCTGAAGCAGATGCTGGAAATCGATATCGAAAAAGACCAGACCCGTTCTGACTGGTTGGCGCGTCCACTCAGTTCCGAACAGTTGCTCTATGCTGCCAATGATGTGCATTATCTGGTGCAACTGTCAGAGAAAATTAAACAGGATCTAGATTCGAAAGATCTGCTGGATTTTGCCTTGCAAGATTGCCGGTTTCTGACTCAGGAAATTGGCGAAGATACCCCAACTGCCTTGTTGTATCAGGATGTCGGAAATTACCGGCATTCACGCCGTCAGCTGATGCAATTGCAGCAATTAATGGTCTGGCGTGATCAGATTGCCAAAGCACTGAATCAGCCACGCAGTTTCATTTTAAAAAATGCCAGCATGATTGATCTGGTGGAAAAATTCCCGCGCAATAATTTCCAGCTGAGTCATGTGAAAGACATTCGTTCGAATGTGGTTCGTGAGCATGGTAAAACCATTTTAGATTTACTGAAATTCCTGCCGGAGCCGGCAAATTGGCCTTTACGTCTGGCACGTCCAATTCGCCACTCTTCCAAAGATATTGGTGAAAAAATTGATTCAATTATTCAGAATGTAGTCAATGAAACTTCAATTCCGAAAGAAGTCCTGATGCGTAAGAAATGGCTGAATGCCTTGTATCAACATGTGGTTTTCCATAAGGACGAGCAGGATCTGCCGGATTATCTACTCGGCTGGCGCTATGAGTTATTAACTCAGCCACTGATTCAGGTATTGCATCAGGATGAATCTTATCTGTCTACCCAGATGAAAGTCAGCGAGTGATTGGCTGCAGGATTGGTTAAAGAAAAAGCAATTATACAAAATCACGACTGATGCATGAGACGTGGCTAATGTTTCTGTCTTTTTTTTGATGTATCCTTGCGGTTGTTTTTCCAGAAAAGTCGTTTGAAATATGCAAGTGTCTATCTACAAATCCAGCAAAAAAAGTGAAATGTATCTGTATGTGGCGCGTCCTGCGAATGAAAGCGAAGCTGAAACATTCGAGCCTTTAAGTGTATTAACTGAAGCAGTGCAGGCAGCATTTGGACGTGCGACTTTTGTCATGCATCTTGAATTAAGTGAATCACGTAAACTGGCACGTGCCAATGTCTTGCATGTTATGGATTCTATTGAAACTCGCGGTTTCTTCCTGCAAATGCCGCCAGAGGGCTTGATTGATCCAAATGCGGTCGCACCAGAAGGTTTACGCGGTGCTTAATGTTAATTCAGGAGTTGTGAAATGAATGGTTATGTGGCTGTATTAGACTCAATTCCTGAACAGAGCATTGCCGTAGCAGTTTATTTGCTCGGCAGCCTGATTGCTTTATGGTGCTGGTATGGCGTAACCAAACGTCTACCTAAACCTATGGGCGGTTTTTTGTGGATTGTGGCCTTTGCCATTCTGTTGACACCGACGATATCTGAGGGGGCGAATGCTTCTATTGCACCTGCGATCTTCGGTCTGTTATTTGGGGTGTTGACCAAAGAGCAATCCCAGGTTTGGATTAATGCGTCACTTATTTTATTTGTCATTGGGATCGGATCTGTGATTGGCTATTGCTGGTCGACTTATGTGTCGAACAAAAGCAATATTCGTGTTCACGAGAAAAGTTCACCGCTGTAAGTAAAAAATAAGGTTCAATCATGTCTGCTGATATTCAACAATTTTCAGGTACCGATCAGTACATCGCGACTGACAGTTTAAAACTTGCGGTGAAAGCTGCACGCAGTTTGCAAAAACCGTTGCTGGTCAAAGGGGAGCCGGGTACAGGTAAGACTTTACTGGCCGAGCAAGTTGCAGAAAGTCTGGGTTTGGAACTGATCACCTGGCACATCAAGTCTACTACCAAAGCACAGCAAGGTCTGTATGAATATGATGCAGTATCGCGCTTGCGCGATAGCCAGTTGGGTGATGACCGTGTCTATGACATCAAGAACTACATCAAGCCGGGCAAATTGTGGGAAGCATTTACCAGTGAAGAACGCTGTGTTCTGCTGATTGATGAAATTGACAAGGCAGACATCGAGTTTCCAAATGACTTGCTGCATGAACTCGATAAAATGTCGTTCTATGTGTACGAGACAGGCGAGACCATTACCGCAACTCAGCGCCCAATCGTGATCATTACCTCAAATAATGAAAAAGAATTGCCAGATGCTTTCCTGCGTCGTTGCTTCTTCCATTACATCGAATTCCCAGATGAAGCCACCATGCGTGAAATCATTGATGTGCATTTTGCCAATATCTCGACCACACTGGTGAATGAAGCCTTACAGGTTTTCTTTAAATTGCGCCAGATTCCGGGTTTAAAAAAACCACCTTCAACGTCTGAACTGATCGACTGGCTCAGTCTACTCATGGCTGACGACATGCCGGAAGATATTCTGCGCAATACTGATAAATCTAAAGCAATTCCACCTTTGTACGGTGCATTAATCAAGAATGAGCAAGATGTGCAGTTGCTCGAACGTCTAGCATTTATGTCACGTCGTTAAGGGAGAAACACGCATGTTTGTGCGACTGTTTTATACCTTACGCAAATACGGTGTACCGGTATCGACCCGCGAATTGATTGACCTGAATCAGGCAGTTGCTGCAGGTCTGGTCTTTGCCGATCAGGACGAGTTCTATCAGCTGGCCAAAACTGTAATGGTCAAAGACGAGCGCTATTTCGACAAGTTCGATCGCGCCATGAAAGACTATTTTGATGGTATCGCGACCTTTGATCTGGATGACTTGCTAAATCAGGTGCATAAGCTGCCCAAAGACTGGTTCGATCTCGAATTGCTCGAGAAGCATCTGACCCCGGAGCAGCGCGAAGAGCTGAAAAAGGCCGGATCGCTGGAAGAACTGATGAAAATGCTGGAAGAGCGTCTGCGCGAACAGCATAAAAAACATCAGGGCGGTAACAAGATGGTTGGTACCGGTGGCACTTCACCCTTTGGTGCCTATGGCGATCATCCCGAAGGTGTGCGTATTGGCGGGCCGGGGCGTAAGCGTTCTGCGGTGAAAGTCTGGGAGCAGCGTCAATACCGCAATCTGGATGATGAACAGATTTTGGGTAGCCGTCAGATGCAGATGGCATTGCGCCGTTTGCGTAAGTTTGCCCGTCAGGGTGCAGCCGAAGAGCTGGATATTGATGGTACGATTCGTGAAACGGCCAAGCAGGGCATTCTGGATGTGCAACTGGTGCCCGAGCGTCGTAACCGTATTAAAGTTTTAATGCTGTTCGATGTCGGTGGTTCGATGGATGCGCATATTGCCCAGTGTGAAAAGCTGTTCAGTGCGGCGAAAACCGAATTCAAGACCCTGGAATATTTCTATTTCCATAACTGTCTCTATGACTATGTCTGGAAAGACAATATCCGTCGTTCCAGTTCACGCATCAATACCTGGGATTTGTTCAATACCTATGGCCGTGATTACCGCGTGATTGTGGTCGGAGATGCCAGTATGGCGCCGTATGAGCTGAATTCTGTCGGTGGTTCGGTTGAGTATATGAATGATGAAGCTGGACAGGTCTGGTTACAGCGTCTGCGTCAGCATTTTGATAAAACTGCTTGGCTGAATCCGGAAGAAGAAAAATACTGGCATTACACCCATACCATTGGTCTGATCCAGCAGATATTTGAAAATCATATGTTTCCAATGACGCTGAAAGGCATTGAAGACATGACCAAATATCTGGCGCGTTAATTCCATTTATCTATAAGTGACTTTAGCTATAGTTATTAGTGCTTTAAAACAAATTATTCTAGTATAAAGTCACTCATTATCTCTTATTTAAAATTTCAGGCATGATTATGGCTCATCAAATTAATGGTATTGCGTTACCGAATGAAGAGGGTTTTTTTGGTCAGTATGGCGGTCAGTTTATTCCACCCGATCTGAAACAGGCCATGGATGATATTAATGTGGCCTATCAGGAAATTCGTCAGACTGAAGAGTTTCAGAATGAATTGAAAGATCTGTTTGCCCATTATGTCGGTCGCCCAAGTCCTTTATTTCATGCCAAACGTCTTTCTGAACAGCTTGGCGGGGCGCAGATTTATCTGAAACGTGAAGATCTGAACCATACCGGGGCGCACAAGATCAATCATTGTCTGGGTGAAGCTTTACTTGCGAAATATATGGGCAAGACCAAAGTCATTGCAGAAACCGGTGCCGGCCAGCATGGTGTTGCTTTGGCAACTGCATGTGCCTTGGTGGGTATCCCATGTGAAATTCATATGGGGCAAGTGGATATTGAAAAAGAGCATCCAAACGTCGTCAAGATGAAAATTCTGGGTGCCAAGCTGATTTCTGTGACTCGCGGTACAGCCACACTCAAAGATGCAGTCGACAGTGCTTTTGAAGAATATTTAAAAGACCCGAAAAACTACATCTATGCCATTGGTTCGGTAGTCGGGCCGCACCCATTCCCGATGATGGTACGTGATTTCCAGTCGATTATTGGTGATGAGATTAAAGTTCAGGCCAATGAGCGTTTTGGTGCAAATCCTGACTATGTTGTTGCCTGTGTCGGTGGGGGTTCCAATGCAGTTGGCGCATTCACTGCATTTTTAAATGAACCAGATGTGAAACTGGTAGGCGTTGAGCCGGCAGGTCATGGTCTGGATACTGACAAGCACTCAGCAACATTAACTTTGGGTAAGCCGAGCCAGTTACACGGGATGGCCTGTTATGTGCTAGAAGATGAACAAGGCGAACCTTTACCAGTGCATTCAATTGCTTCTGGTCTGGACTATCCAGGAGTAGGCCCGCAGCACAGTCTGTTAAAAGATCTGGGTCGGGTCGAGTATACGACTGCGACCGATCAGGAATGTCTGGATGCATTTATGACCCTTTCACGCGTAGAAGGCATTGTGCCTGCACTAGAAAGTTCGCATGCAGTAGCTTGGGCCATTCGTGAAGCTGGTAAATTGCCAAAAGATACCAAGATTGTGGTGAACTTATCAGGTCGTGGTGATAAAGACTCAGATTACGTTGCAGAAAAATTAGGTCTCAACTGATTGTATTCAAAATGTTCATATAAAAAATCCCGGTACATGTACCGGGATTTTTATGCATTACATATAAATCTTTATCTTGGTTTCACTTAAGTGATCTTCAAATGCCTTAGAGAAAGCTAGAGGATGTTTTAACCTGAGATATATTGCTGCAACTGTTCAATCAATTTGCGTTGGTCATCCATGGCCGCTTTGACCAAATCCCCAATTGAAATCAAACCGATCAGTTTTTCATGTTCGACCACAGGTAAGTGGCGTAGGTGGCGTTCAGTCATCAAAGATAAGCAGTCTTCTACGCTAGTAGCTGTATTTACGGTAATCACTTTAGAGGTCATGATCTCGTTAACAGTGGTGTCGAATGAGGTTCTTTGCATTAGGGCGATCTTACGGGTGTAATCCCGCTCTGACAAAATCCCCACCACATTGTCTTCATGGGTTACCACAAGCGCCCCGATTCCTTTATCCGCCATCAAGGTGATGGCCTCTAAAACGGTAGAATCTGGACGGATGGTATAAATAGCTTGATGCATTTTTTCACTGAGCACCTGTGCCACATTGGTCATGCTTAATCATCCTTATTGGTTAATTTATTATTAATCCTAGAGTATGTATTCAACCTGAACATCTCTAAGTGTTTAGGTTTTAGTCTTTATAAATAGCATGTTATTTAAGCAATGTGCAGTCTTTGTTGCGAAAAAAACAGATGACGCATCTGTGCAGCAGTCAGTTTGAGTTTGGTTCCATTGGTGTTGAACAGGGCTGGCGTAACATTCAGTCGCGACAGGGTCGGCAATAATGCATTTTCAAAATCTTCAGAATTGATTTTACGCGGGATGTAATCCGGCCAATGTTGCTGGGCATAATTTTTAGCATCCAGCGGATTGAGCCAGAATGGAAAGATACAATCTTCCTGGTCACGCATCATCGCCCAGCCTTGGTGATATGCGCCCCATAGCTCGCCACAATTCATCAAAGATTTAAGCATCGTGATCTTTAACAGAAAGTTTTTGCAGATCGGATCAATTTGAATAATTTTTCGTGGTTTCATTAGAATAAAGTGCTATTGGAGTTCAGGCTCTATTCTAGGAACTTTATATGAAATTACTGTTTCAGCTTTGCAAGGATTCGTAAGAAAATATGTATTGATTGCTATTTATTGAAAAAAGGGCTGAAAAAAACGCCACCTAGGTGACGTTTCTTTATGCTTGCATGGTGGCCATGTTTTGCCAGTACTGGGCTTTGAGTGAATCTCGTTCTACACGGAAACCTTGATAATAAAGTTCTGCTAAAAAGAGCGCTGCTTTACCATGGCCTGCACGAGCGGCTTCTTCAAGCTGTTTTACCGCATCAGCAAAGTTCATTTGCGATTGAATGGTATTCACGGCATCTGCGTACAGATGTTCCAGATCGTGTTGAGAGAGTTGTTGTATCATATAAAAACTCCTTAATTTTAATTATGATTACATGATAGACTATTTAGTCTAAATACAAATATAAATTAGTATTGTTAAACTAATATTACAAAATAATGGAAAAGTCAACTATTCGATTTTATTTGTTTACTTCAGTTATAGTTTAACTGATTAAACTATACACAACTATAAATATTATTAAGCTACATTGTAAATGGATAGCAAACAATAAGGAGAAGGCCATGATGACAAGAACTTTAGATGGTGTGAAATTTGATATGCCTCCGACTGCAGGTCAAATTATGGAACTTGCCGATTTGCATCGTAAAAAACTCGATCAAGCTATATTCAGTAAATATACCCATCTAGGTGATTATGGGCTGGCACAACGTAAAGAAGTCTACGACTTTACCCGGGCGCTGGACGAAAACCAGCGTGAGCAGTTTTATAAACTCTATAATGGTGAGCTGGTCCGCATTGCAGATGAGGATCGCTTACATCCGCCTGAAGCAGAAGCCGGTTTAAGTAAATTTGCAATTGCACTGGTATTACTTGTTGTTGCATTGGTGCTGTATTCAACAATTATTACTAGAATAATGAATTAATGCCCAAAATAGCAGGATTCAGCTCTTGTGAATATTCAGTGCGCTGACTTGAACTTATGTAACTGCGACCATACACTACCTCTAACCTGAGGTAGTGTATGTCTATAGATACAGAAAAACTAAGCCAATTTTTCAGCAGAATCAAACTGGAACAGATTTATAACAGTGTGGTTATTTTTATTATTGCGGTCATTCTACTTTTAGCCGCATTTGCTTTATATCGTCCGCTTAGCCTTTCCCAAGTCACCCAGATTCAACAACTGTCTAAACAGCAAAACCTTCCCCAAACCCAAGATATGGCACTCGCCTTGTTAGAGCAGCAGCATATCCGTCGTGGGCAGTACCTTAAATTGATGCAGGCTTATCAGCAGGAATCGCTTCGCGCACGTCAGCTTCCGCCGGTCTCTGTGGAGATGCCTTAGGCATAGGATTTGTTGGTAAGTAATAATTGGCATCCATTAAATTCTGTTCCAAACGCATTTTCAAAGCATTTTGATCCAGTTCTTTATTGACAACGACCAGGGTTAAGCGATCAGGATGAAAATGCTTGCGCACTGCATTTTGTACATCTGCCGCTGTGATTTTAGCCAAGCGTTCTGGATAACTGGATAAATAATCAGTTTGCTCACTATAAAAACCTATATTGCCTAGCTGGGCATTAATGGTGGCATTACTGCTGTAATTATTAGGAAAAGCACGTAACATGCCTGCTTTGGTTTCTTCCAGACGCTGAGTATCAATAGGTTGACTGACAAAGTTGATAAATGCTTGATGTGCGACCTGAATGCTATCTAGCAGTTGATCCTGACGCGTGGAATACTTAAAGCTGAATACGCCCGGTGCCTGACTAAAGCTCAACGAACTATAAGCGCCATAAGTAAAACCACGTTTCACCCGCAGTTCCTGCATCAATACCGCATTAAATCCGCTACCGCCAAACATGCGATTGGCGACCTCTAAAGCCAGTTTATCTTCAGTAAAGCGAGTTGGGCCTAAATGCCCAAAGGTGACATGCGCCTGAGACGAGTTATAGGGTAGATGTACCACTTCAAAACCAGATTGAGTTTCAGGTTGTGGCAATCGCACTGCTTTTTGCCCTTGGGGTAAATTACCGGCAATGCGTTCAGACAGTTCCAGTGCCTGTTTCGGGCTGAGTTTTCCAGTAATGGAAATATTCATATTTTGCGCCACCAAAAACTGATCACGAAATTTTTTCAATAATTCTGCGTTAATTTTCTTGGTACTGCCTTGGGTACCAGTGATTGGTTCTGCATAAGGGTGTTGACCATATAGGGCACGATAAAAACGGATATCCATGAGTCGGCTTGGATTTTCCTGCAGCTGTTTTTGTCCCACTTGGGTATTGCTTAAAGCCAGATTAATGCTGGACGGTTTAAATGATGCATTCTTGAGAACCTCCATCAGCATGCCCAATGCGGGTTCCAGTTTTTCCGGGTCTGAAAGCGTACGCAGACGAACCACAAACATATCCCGATAGGCTTGTACGCTGAATTGTGCTCCGGTTTGGTCAAAAACTTCCGCCACCTGATTGGCGCTATATTTGTCGGTTCCTTCACGCATCAACTTGGCTGCCATATTGGATAGACCATATAGGCCTTTGGCAATTTCCTGATCACGGGCCGAACCGGCATTAAAGGTCAGCTGGATATCTACCATGGGAAGATCTTGCGTTTCAACAAACAGCGTGCGTACTTTGTAGCGATTGTTTAGATCATGAATATAAGGCGCCTGAAAATCCCGTTGCTGATTAATATTTTTTAAGCTTTGCAGCAAAGGGATAGACTGTAACTGACTCGGATTATCATTTTGGTTAGGCTGGGGATCCAGATAGTTTTCTGCATGGGTAGCCGAGCTAAGACTTAAAATTGAAATAAGCAAAAATGAACGAAGTTGAAGCATTATAATCCCCGTTGCTGGGTGTTTTGTTCAGGAGAGAGATAAAGCGTGCTGAGATTTTCACGTACAAAATAGGCGTTTGCGACACGCTGGATATCCTGAACGCTGACACTTTCAAAGTGTTTCGGTAATTCATCCATCAGGCGATAACTCAAGCCATTGACCTCCAGATTGCCAATCATTTTGGCTTGTCCGGCAATATCATCCTGACTATAAATCAAATTGGAAATAAAGCGGGTACTGATACGATCCACTTCCTGTTGAGTCATCGCTGTAGTTTTAAGTAAATCCACTTCATCCTGAATTGCTTGTTGTGCTTCTTGCAAAGAGATGCCCGGTGCAGGTAAGGCAGAAATACCAAACAGGCTGTCGCCGCGATTATAGGGATCATAAGAAACGCTGACAGAGGTCAGAATTTTACGATCACGTACCAATCGGTCTTGCAGACGCGAAGAAATGCCACTGTCCAAAAGACTGCGAATAATGGTCAAGGCATAAGCATCTTGGGGATTTTTTGCAGTGCTGAGGGATTTTACATTCCAGGTCATGTACAGATTGGGCACTTGAACATTGCTATTGATCTCCATATGGCGATAACCCAAACGCTCAAACTCCAGTACGTCATTGCGCGCCGGTGTTGGACGTGCGGGAATGTCAGCAAAATATTTTTGTACCTGAGCCAAAGCAGCTTCAGATTCTACATTCCCCACAATCACCAGAATGGCATTATTCGGACTGTACCAATCCCGGTACCATTTTTTGACATCATTCAACTGAATATTATTCAGAGTTTTCATGTGTCCAATCACCGGCTGGCGATAATGACTGGTCGGATAACTGACCCATTTAAACCGTTCAAATGCTTGCGCCCGCGGATTGTCATCGGTACGCTGGCGCCGTTCTTCCATGACGACTTTAATTTCTGGCTCGAAGTCCTGCTGCCGCAATAATAAATTGCTCATACGGTCAGACTCAAGTTCCAGGGCCATAGGAAAATAGGCCTTAGGATACAGCTGATAATAATTGGTGTAATTGGTAAAGGTGGCCGCATTGATACTGCCGCCATAAATCCGGCTCAGACGGGTAAATTCGTCATTTGGCACTTTATGAGTGCCTTTGAACATCATATGTTCAAGCGCATGTGATACCCCCAGAATATTTCCGGATTCATCACTACTGCCGACTTTGTACCAAATTTGTGTCATTACCATGGGCGCACGATGGTCTTCCCGAATAATGACTTTTAAACCGTTACTTAAAGTGGTTTCAAAAGTAGTCCGTGACAATTCGCTTCGGGTTTGTGCCTGAACCGAGTTAAAACTCAGGCTAAGCAAGACTGCTGCACCGAGTGGATAAAGCGTCTGTTTGATCATTTGCGAGAAAGAGGAGATAGTCAAAAAGGTGATGAACACTAGATCTCCTGAAATAGGCGTTTGTATTTAGAGTTATTTTTAATAAATGCGTGCTTGAAAGCAACCGAGAGCTGTAGCTTTTTGGTATGTTTGTCCAGCATTTGCATTGCTAGCTGCAAAGCAGGCAAGTTATGGTAGAATCTGGGTTTTTAACGCAATGCTTTTCAAGGATTCGGCATGCAACAGCAATCTAATGGGCAAAACAAATTTTTGATTGATGCTGATATCGGAGATGATGATGTCACATTACCGAGCTTACCTGCGGTCAATGTGCCTATCGTAGAAACGCCAAGCGAAACAGCTGTAGTTTCTGCACCTGTCGAAACAGAAACTGAAAATGAAGATTCTGCGGCGAAAGGTGGCTTCTTTAGCCGTATGAAAGTGGGTTTAACCAAAACCCGTAAAAACCTTGCCGATGGGATGGTAAATATCCTGATCGGTGGTAAAGAAATTGATGATGAATTATTAGAAGAAGTCGAAGAGCAGCTTCTGGTAGCAGATATTGGCGTGGAAGCAACCAAGACCATTATCGCTAACCTGACTGAACGTACGGCACGTGGTGATTTGATCTACTCGCATTCACTCTATAAAGCGCTTCAGGAAGAACTGGTGGCTTTATTAGCACCACGGGTAAAACCGCTGCACATTGATCCAAACAAATCGCCTTATGTGATTCTGGTGGTTGGTGTAAATGGTGTCGGTAAAACGACTACCATTGGCAAGCTGGCAAAACGTTTGCAAGGTGAAGGCAAGACCGTCATGTTGGCAGCAGGTGATACTTTCCGTGCGGCTGCAACTGAACAGCTACAGATCTGGGGTGAGCGTAATAATATTGCGGTTGTTGCTCAGGGTCATGGTGCTGACTCAGCTTCAGTGATTTTCGATGCTTTTGAAAGTGCGCGTGCCAAAGGTGTAGATGTATTGATTGCAGACACAGCGGGTCGTTTGCATAACAAAGGCCATTTGATGCAGGAATTGACTAAAGTAAAACGTGTGATGCAGAAAATTGATGCCACTGCACCGCATGAAGTGATGTTGGTGGTCGATGCCGGTACTGGCCAGAATGCCATTAATCAGGTCGAGATGTTTGATGAGGCGGTAGGCTTGACGGGCTTAACTATTACCAAACTTGATGGGACTGCCAAAGGTGGTGTACTGTTTAATATCGCCAGTCGTACTCATGTGCCGATTCGCTTTATTGGTGTCGGTGAAAAAATTGATGACTTGCGTCCATTCTCTGCCAAATCTTTTGTTGCTGCATTATTTGAAACTGAAAAATAAATAATGCGCAATGCTTCACATAAACTCCGCCAAGTGCGGAGTTTATTGTTTTTAGCCAGTTCGAGTGTTGTAAAAACCGACAGTAAAACCACCACTAAATCTGCCTATCTTAATAAAGGCCTTATAATTATAGGGGATTCTCTAAGCTGATTTGGCTTGTTTTTTGTGGGGTAGAAAATGGCATTGCTAAATAAGATTGGTCAGGTATTAACAAGCGATATAACCAAGGATTTTAAATTTTCAAGAAAAAATAAACTGAATGATGATTTAGAATTGACTTTTGTCGATCAATTGAAAAAGCGCCGTAGTATCGATCAACTCGGTAAGCGGGTACATTCTAGTCAGGCTTATCTTGGCGAAATCATTCAGGAAGCAGTGCGGAGTTGTCCTTCGGCTTATGATTCTCAAACTACGCGCATTGTGGTGTTATTCGCAGATTCTCATCATCAATTCTGGGAAATTGTGAAACAGGTACAGCGTCAGCATATGCCGGCATATATTTACGAAGGGATGGAAATCAAGTTGAATCAATGTGCTGCTGCCTATGGCACGGTTTTGTTTTATGAAGATCAAGCCGTGATTCAACAATTGCAAAAGAAAATGCCATTAAATAGTGAGGATTTTCCAGCGTGGTCGGAACAAACTTCCGGTATGGCGCAATTTGCTGTGTGGATGACGCTGGCAGATTCTGGTTTGGGAGCATCCTTGCAACATTATAATCCACTGATTGATGAAAGGGTCGCAGAGCATTTTCAGATTGAAAAGAACTGGTTATTACGCGCACAACTTTGCTTTGGGTCAATTGAACAAACAGTAGAAGCAAAATTACAAAAACCGGATCAGCACCGTTTCAAAGTATTTAATTAAAAGTTTATAGAGAACTTTATATGTGACAGCATGGAAGCTGCGGATAAAATCAGATACAAATACGCTACCCAGATCTAAATCTGATTGTTCTATAAATAAAACACATTGTTATCGAAATGCACCTGTCTTGGGTGCTTAAAGCACGTAGTATGACTTTATCGATTTTTTAATAATCAAAATATATAGAGGTGAATTCATGGCATTTTTAGATCAAATCAAACAACGCCGTAGCATTTATTCAATTGGAAAAAATGTAGAGCTGGATCAAGCAGAAATTGAGAAAATCATTAAAGATGCGGTGAAGCACAGTCCGTCATCTTTTAACTCGCAAACCTCGCGTGTGGTGATTTTATTTGGTCAATCACATGATACTTTCTGGCATATTGTACGTGAAACTTTACGTGATCTGGTTTCAGCAGATGCATTTGAATCAACCAATAGCAAGATCAATGCTTTTGCTGCAGGTTATGGTACCGCACTGTTTTATGAAGACCAGAACGTGGTGAAGTCGATGCAGGAGCAGTTTGCACTTTATGCCGATAACTTCCCGGTCTGGTCTGAGCATTCTTCTGCTATTGCACAGTTTGCAACCTGGACCGCTTTGGCAGAAAGAAATATTGGTGCTTCATTACAGCACTACAATCCAATTATTGATGAAGAAGTCGCACAAACTTTCGAGATTCCATCTCACTGGAAACTTCGCGCTCAACTGGTATTTGGTTCGATTGAAGCTCCTGCAGGTGAAAAAACCTTTATGGATGATGCAGAGCGCTTTAAGACTTTTGCATAAATGATTTTAGATCATAAAAAAAAGAAGCAATTTGATGCTTCTTTTTTTTATGTCTTAGAGTTGTATTTGAATATGATGGGGTATATTTAGCCAAATAAATGCTAAGAACACAGGCTGTATCGCTCCAGCCTTTGTCATAAGATTGTCATTTAGACGCGGCATAGTGCAGCTAATTTTTAATAAACAACCAAAAATGAGTAAAGGATATGGGTTTACGTATTGCGGCAACTGCAGCAGTGTTTCTGTTTAGCACACCAGTTTTTTCGGCAGTGACCGTCACAGTACCTGAAGAAATAAAAATTGTTGCCGTAAATGATCAAGAGGTGAACTCGGGTCTATTACGTTCTAATCAGACTTATAGCTTGGATGCAGGTGTAAATGCGATCAGCGTACGCTATAACGAATTTTTCCAGCATTCAGACAATTCACATGACATTTTAAAGTCAGGTGTGGTTACGGTAAAAACACCAAGCCTTAAAGATGGTGAAACTTACCGTTTAGCACTTATTCAGGCGCCTAAAGATTTTGATGCAGCGCAAAAATATAAAAATCAGCCCATTATTGGGCTATATGATGCAAAAAATCAGCTCCTAGTCCAGCAGACGGGCGCTAAAGATGCAGCGAAACCATGGTTTGGAAATCGCGTGTTGACTAAAAAATTAGATATGACGACTCAAGTTGCGACACCAGTTCATCAACCGGCAGCTGTATATACTCAGTCAGCAGACCAGAATGATCAGCAGCTGATTCAATTATGGCAAAAGGCTTCTAAAGCTGAGCGTCAAAAATTTATGACTTGGCTGGCTGAGCAGGCAAATTAAAATATTTTGATGAAGAATCAAAAAGATCACCATTAGGGTGATCTTTTTTTATGAGATGAGGGCTGGAAAATTAACATTTGCTTAAACTTTTCATGCGGAATTAGCTAGAAAAACGCAAAAAAAGTGTTAAAAATAGCTTTTTAGATTAAAAAATAAACGTATGGTTGGTTTTTTTGGATATTTTTAAGAAAATCCCTTGCGCTCGTTTTGAAACTGTATAGAATACGCAGCACACCAACGCAATGCATGAAACGAAACGTTAAATAATTGGGTTGGAGCTTGAAACTGACGAGGTTTTAAGAAGATCATTAAGAGATTATGAAGAACAACTTGTGTGGATTTTTACTGGTTGATTGATCGAAATTATTTTCATTGATTGATGGTAGAAATTACTCGAAGTTTATTTGAG
>NZ_JBBCWZ010000040.1:0-27706 GCF_037145695.1 Acinetobacter sp. USHLN143 | reverse complement strand
CAAGGCTGTTATAGCGCTTGACAAGACGCTGATCCAGGCCAGAGATGTTAAATTGAAGAGCATGCTCTTCAATTTAACGCAAAGTTCAGGAATTGTGTAGATACCTATGCCCTTTGGGAGAGGGCTGGGGTGAGGGGATAAACATTAGACTTCTTGCGTTAGTCAAAATTTAAACAGCCCAAAGCTACATTTTATAAGGTTTTAGCCAATTCAAAAATTAGGTAAAACGATACTTTCGCAAGAGGTCTATTAAATAAAAGTTTATCTAACGTAGAAGAAGTCTCGAAAGAAGAAAATAAATTACTTCTTCAACTTACTCAACAATCCCTTCGGCAACTTCTCTGTTGCAAAACCGTACAGCGCAGCAAAAGGCAGTGCGGTACGCGCCAGATAAGCGACTCGCCACAAACCACCATGATTCGCGCCATGCATCATCAATTCAAGCGGATGGTTGAGTTTTACTTCAGGATTGGCCACTGATTCTGGATTACGCAGGTCATGAATCCATAGTGCCGCCATAATCGCATTGGTGGTTTCAGGCGCGAAAGCTTCAACATCAAACAGGCTGGCGCCATTGAACGCGGCTTTAAGCAGCGGATTCTTGGTCACAGAATAGGTGGTCGTCGAAGGGGCAATATTGATACTGACCCGCTGCCCTTGAGCGCGAGCCAAGGTGGCACGCCATTGCTGGATACGTTTTGCCAGCGCATAGTTCGGGCCTTGTTCAACCACCAGGCAGTCACAGATACCATAAGCCTGATCACCAGACTGAATCAGTTCATGCGCATTTTTCTGGAAAAAGTGTTTGCGGCTTAAAGTGGAAACACCTTTGGAGATGATTGCTTGTGTCTTGGAGCGTTCAGTATATTTTACTTTTGACGCTTCAATCACTTCACTCGGAACCGCATAAACATCGGTCGGCGTACACATGTACATCAGGCTGGTATTAGCTTTTTGCTGGCTGACATGCTGCATGATGGCATCCATCGCCATGGAGACCCGAACATGCTTTTCACCATCCAGATAGGCAATTGCAGCCAGATCCAGATCCTGCTCGAACTGTAATAACCATTTGGCAATTTCAGGAATCTGGGTCAGCAAATTCGCCCCCAGTTTTTCTTTTAAAATATCAAGTGAAGTATCAGCAGGCAGGTCTTCAGTACATGGCGCATACAGCGTGGCATTGCCTTGGTTGATGGTATCAACAATCTTGCCCCATACACGGGTATTCGGCAGATCAATCGCTACAATATTGGCTTTCCATTTCGCCAGCCAGGTCAGAGGACCGGCTTCAGATGCTGCACCAAACAGCACCGTGGTCCGATCGGAAAGATCAAACCATTCAGGATGCACCACACATTCACGCAGGGCATTGGCATGGCTGGTTTCCACAATGCCTTGGCTTTCCCAGCGCTCAATCTGCTCCAATAAGGCATCACCTTGCAGCTTTTGACCGTGGTAAGGCACATACCATTCTGGTGCCGCTTTACTGCGACCTGTGAGTTTGAACGTATGTAGTTGTTCAGCTGGCAGAGTTAAAGCATCTTGCAATACATACTTTTGACCATCACGGTAAAATTCAAAAGTCTGATGGGCCTGTGTCAATCCATCTTCGGCAATTTTCAAGCTGGCTTCAGGAGAACTCAGTCCCTGTTCGACCAGCTGCTTAAAATGCACAGTATATTGTTTGCGCCAGTTTTTTTCTGATTGTGCCTGTTGAGAACTGCGTGAATCGACATTGGCTAGCGCTGCCGCGATGATTGCGCGCCCTGCTTTAGAGCTACTTGGTTTTTGTTGCTGAGACTGAAGAGGAAATTGAAGACCGTCTGGTGTAGTGGACATGCAAAATATCTCGAGAATGACAGTAATTAATATACAGGTGTATACATTATCGCTGCAAAATTCAGTCCAAGATTGGCATTAAGTGACATCATCACTTTCTAATATATTACGAGATGTTTCAAACAAATAAGAGAGCAGAAGCTCTCTTATCAATTTTTAGCAGAAATATGAGGTTCAATTCATATATAGCCTCATTCTCTTATCATTAAATAACCCTAATTAAAATGGAACTTGCATCAGTTTATTCAGGAAATGCGGAATCAGGCGTGGCTCCAGAATAATCGTCATGACCACCCCGTAAGCCGCTCCCCATAAATGCGCGCTGTGATTAATGTTGCTATTGCCTTTTTTGCCTGACCAGATGCTATAAGCTACATACAGCACAGCAAAAATAATGGCAGGAACCGGAATGAAGAACACAAAGATCAACTTCCAAGGTTCAAACAGAATATAGGCAAACAGTACAGCCGAGACTGCACCGGAAGCGCCGAGACTGGCCCAGCGCGCATCATTTTTATGCTTCAGGTAACTTGGCAGAATCGCTGCGATCAGACCACCGAGGTAAAACAGGATAAAACCCAGGTCATACAGATATTGACGATAAAAGCTTTCAATCACGCTGCCGAAGAAGAACAGGGTAATCATGTTAAACAAGAGATGAGCTCCATCCGCATGGATAAAGCCATGCGTAATAAAGCGGTCATATTGTCCACGTTGCAGTGCCGGTGGCCAGAAAATCAGGCGATTCATCACCGTCTCTTTGGAGAAAGCAATAAATGACACAATACAGGTGATCAGAATAATGGTCACGGTATGATTAAAAGGTAAATCAAGCATATAAATGATTCTAAGGGTGCCTATTTGCCAATTATCATGCCATTAAAATTAAGCTAAAGTTGTACTTTTATAATAAATCCGACAATTTTAGTTGATTTTTAAAAATTACCCCGCATCTTCAGTTAAAATGGCCGCTTGAGCTTGAGGAAATTATTGTTATGTCGACTGAGAACAGCAGCACTCCAGTTGTTGGTGAAATTCCCAACTTATTGATTACACCAACAGCACAAGAGTATTTAAAGGATCTACTGGATAAACAGAACACCCCGGGTATTGGTGTGCGTGTTTTTGTAGAGCATCCGGGTACTCCTCGCGCTGAATGTTGCATGGCCTATAGTGCACCTGATGAAGTTGTACCGACAGATTATAAGCAGGAATATCCTGATTTCCCTGCTTTTATCGACTCGCCATCTATTCCGTATTTACTCGATGCCGTGATTGATTACAACAAAGACCGTTTTGGTGGTCAGTTGACTTTCCGTGCACCGAACTCCAAAGTGCCACGCGTGGGTCCAGATGCATCGGTAGAAGAGCGTATTACCTATGTATTACAGTCTGAAATTAACCCAGGCCTGGCAGGTCATGGTGGTAACTGTGCACTGGTTGAAGTTAAAGAAGACCCTGAAAAAGGTTTAACCGCTGTACTTAAATTTGGTGGTGGTTGCCAGGGCTGTTCAGCGATTGATATCACGTTGAAGCAAGGTGTTGAAACCACATTAAAACAACATGTACCAGAGTTAATGCATGTCGTTGATGAAACGGATCATAGTCAGTCTGAAGGTGCGTATATGAAATAAGCTGTTCTATATAACAGTTTATTTATCGCATTTTAAAAACCTCGAACTTTCGAGGTTTTTTTATATCTGGCTTATAATATAGTGAATATAAATGATAATAATTATCAATATTAATTGCATTTGAGTGAAAAGTTGTTACACTTTGCAACCGAATAAACATGATCTCTTCATAAATATTGGGGCGCGCAAGGTATGAATAAGCCATTCTTAAAAACAACTTTGGCATTTGCTGTACTCACAGCCATGGTGGGAAATACATCTGCAGTAGAAGTTGTTGTTCCACAGGCGGAAGCGACTAAATTGCAAACAATTGTGGTGACCGCAACAGGTTATGAGCAAGATTTGGCTAAAGCACCAGCTTCCATTACCGTGATTGATCGTGAAGAATTAGATAAACGTGAATATAACGACATTACTGATGTACTGCGTAATACGCCCGGGGTAGTGGTTTCAGGTGCAGGTTCTGCACAGACCATCAGTATTCGTGGTATGAGTTCAAACTACACCTTGTTTCTTGTAGATGGTAAGCGTCAATATGGCAAGGATGTCAATCCGAATGGAAACGATGGAGGTTTTGAGAAAAATATTTTGCCATCGCTTGCCGCCATTGAACGTATTGAAATTATTCGTGGTCCAGCTTCTACACTCTATGGTACGGATGCCATGGGCGGGGTAGTCAATATCATTACCAAAAAAGTGTCTGATGAATGGTCTGGTCATGTCGAATTAGGAACCACGCTTCAGGACAGTAGCCGTTCAGGTGATATTAAAAATGCTTCTGCATATCTTGCCGGGCCTTTAATTGCAGACAAGCTGGGCTTGCAGCTGGCAGTCAATAAGCAGGAACGTAATGAAGACCATTATGTGGGCGGTTTTCGTGGCACAGAACGTGAAAGCTTAAATTCACGTCTGAGCTATGCCATTAATGATGATCATGATGTGCAGGTTGAAGCCAATTTTGTGCAGCAGGAATCCACGACTTCAGTCGGTAAGACGGTAGCAGCCGTTCAAGGCGCTGCAGATTCATTCTCGCGTAATTACCGTAACGTTTATTCAGTAACCCATAATGGCCGTTATAGCGATAACTTGGACAGTTCATCTTATATCCAGTATGAAAATTCAAAAAATCCGGATCGTGGAAATACGGAACTCGGCACCAAAGGGATTACCCTGGATACATGGACAGCGAACAGTCAATGGAACTTAGCCTTAGGTGATCATACGCTATCATTCGGGGGATATCTTAAAGATGAAAAACTGGTCGATAAAGCGACTAACCGGAATCCCAATGCACCTGAATTTAGTGAATTAACACGTTGGTCTGCTGCCGCTTTCCTTGAAGACACCTGGAGTATTACGGATCGCTTCGATTTAACAGCTGGCCTGCGTTATGACCATGATGAAAACTATAGTGGCCATTTATCACCACGACTGTATGGGGTATACGCGGTAAATGATAACTTTGTAGTAAAAGGTGGTGTGGCCACAGGTTATAAACAGCCTGATATTCGTGCAGCCACAGAAGGGTTCTATAGCGTCACGGGTGGCGGTGGTTCACCCTTAGCAACAGGCCGTGGCATCATCCGTGCCAATCCGGACTTAGAACCAGAATCAAGCGTATCGACTGAATTAGGTTTCAACTGGAAAAATGATTATATCAATACATCGCTGACTGGCTTTATCACTAAATATGAAGATCGTATTACGGAAGTTCGTGCCTGTGAAACCGATACTGATGGCACCACAACAAACCGTAATAACTGGCAGAATTGGAAATGTTTCGAAGGAGATATTCCATTCTACTTTATTAGTGAACGGATCAACGTGGATGAAGCAGAAATTCGTGGTGTAGAAGCAACGGTAGAAGCCAGTCTGAATGATTATACGATATTGACTGCAAACTATACTTATACCGATTCAGAGTTTAAATCGGGTGCTTTTAAAGGCCAGCCACTGAACCAGATGCCGGAACACATGTTTAATATTGGTGTGGATTATGAGCTAAATGATGCACTCAATGTATGGAGCCGCTTGCACCATCGTTCTGAAACCTCTGCTTACTTGAGCCGTACCTCTATAGCTCAGCCAAATCCAGGTTACCAATTTGTAGATGTCGGCTTTAACTATAAGTTCAGTCCGAATCTAACAGGTAAATTTGGTGTCTATAACCTACTGGATGAAAAAGCTGAAGATATTGATGGTGATCAACTATTGGATGGTCGTCGTTACGGTATCAGTTTGAATGCAAAATTCTAAGCAAATGACAATATAAAAAAGCCGCTTTATAGCGGCTTTTTTATTTAAATTTCAAGGATTTTTAAAGTATCTTCATGATAATAAAATTGTTCCAGATATTTTCGTGCACGTTCACGTAAATGACCCTGGGAAACCATCTGCTGGATTACCGGGCTGAGCAGATGCTGCAATTCATTCTGAATGAGAGATTCATCAATATTCAGATCACGTAATAACTGATCAAAGGTATGTTCCTGATTGCGTACATACCAGGTATGAATTCCGTCATGCACTTGCTGCTGCAGATAGTCCGTCTGGCGTATGTGATCCCAGATGTCATGACCTAAGCCGACCGTCTGATTCAGGTCCTGCAGCTCAATATAATTCTTCAAGACCGATACTGGCATGTCTTTGATTTTATGCCAGAGATTGGCCTGAAAATGATAGAGTTTTTCATCGTCAAAATGCTGGTTCAGTACATGCTCACTCATCTGGCTGAGCTTCAGAATGTTCTTTTGCAGATAACGTGCAATGGTGCTATCGAGGTTGGTATCGGTGACATTTTCCAGAACGGATTTGCCCATTTTCATAAAGCGGGAAACCCCGGGCACGCTTTTGGCAATCATGGAGTTATCCATATAATCCTGAATGGAATGCTGGATCAATTGGGTAATCATGGCTGAAAATGCCGGATTATTCACGACGGTTTTAATCAGACGCTGACGATGGCCACTTTTGCTGGCCACATACTGGGCGATTTTATCGACGGTCAGGACTGGAATCAGATCGGCAATCGTGGTGGTATCATTGGCCGGATGCACCAATGCAAAACGGATATGCTCGGCAATCTGTTCAATCAGAAAGCTGCTGGCTACAGTACCCAGAATCTGTTTTTGTAAAAGCTGATTGATCAGTTCACAGCTCCACAGCTCTTTTAGCGTCTGTTTACGCAGCCACAAATAAAATGCATGAAACTCGCTTTGAATCGTTTCAGATTGAGAAAATGCCTGATCGAGAAAATCAAGTTGAGCATCGATCAACTGCTCAATCATCGGGTGTTTCTGCATAGCATCTCTGAAACTTAATTTAAAGGAATGAGTTTATCAGCAAGCGGGTTTTTTAGGGTCTGTGTCTTGGCCAGAAAAGGCAAATAATGTTGTGCGACCTGTTTTTCTGCTTCTAGAATCGGCATATGCCCGACGTTATTTAGAATCACAGGTTTTTCGGCACGTTTCAGCAGGGCATGCAGTTCTTTGACTACTTCGACATTAATGATCCGATCCTGTCTGCCCCACAAAATCAAGGTCGGTGCTTCTACCGTGCGGGTCAGGCGGGCAAAGGTTTCCGGTGTATAAATCCGGTTTAGCATCACCACCTGATCAATCGATTTGCTGGTTTGTTCAGCGCGTGAAATCAACAGTTTTTCCTGTGCATGCCGCAACTGATAAGGAATCACCGGTGGGTTCTGCATCAGCTGTTTGGAAACATCTTGAAGATCACCAGGTTTGCTGACGATCAGATCTTTTAAGGCTTGAGGATCTTTGGTATAGGGCGTATTGCCCATTTTATACAGGCCAGCGCTATTAATTAAAAACAGGCTTTGCGTATCGAAAGGGTACTGCGAGGCATAAACTGTGGCAATCGAGCCACCCAAGGAATGTCCGGCAATATGTAAATTCTCGTCCACATTTAAGGTTTCAATAAATAGACGTAATTGGGACGTCACATTGGGCACAGAAACATCAAAATTGTCAGGAACTTTGGTGTCACCGTTGCTCGGCAGATCCGGAATAATGACATGATAATAGGGCGTCAGAAACTGGGCGACCCGGTTCCAGTTGTCGCGCGTGCCGGCCAGACCATGAATCAGTAGAATAGATGGTTTGTTCTTGGCACCGCCTTCGCTATAGCTCCAGGTGACCTCGCCAATTTTGAGGGTCTTGGATTTGAGACCGGCAAGGCTGCGTTCTTGCAACAGATGCTGCTGCAAGACTTTGGCAGATGTTTCATTTTTCTGGCTAAACAGTATTTGAGCATGTGTCAGGCCCGGTAATGCCATGCTTAAGGCAACTACGGCTGAACAAATCATTTTCGAGCGCAATTTTATTATTTTCTTCATTGGCCATTCCCCAAAACAAACCCAGTGAGCAAATTGCTCAATCAAAATACTTCCATGTTATAAATTTGCAATTTTCATTCAAATAAAAACATTATTCTTCATTCTATTTTAAATCAATCTTTGCGCTTGTCACCCATTAGTTTTTTGCTAGATTGCATTAAATGACTGGAAAATGTGATGTATTGCGCATAAATTGCCTGCAGAAATGAAATTAGATAAATGCTAAAAATTTAATCAGCTAAGATTTTCTGCAAGTGACATTCAAAAAAACTGGCAGTAAGATAATGCAACTAAAACCATCGGTGATAGAAAAGAATGCTCACAGCTCAAGAAGCTTTAGAACGTCTTAGACAGGGTAACCAACGTTTTGTCAGTGGCGATACCACGCATCCAAAACAACTTAGCCACCAACAGCGCGCAGAAATGGCAGAGGATCAGAATCCGTTTGCGATTGTCTTGGGATGTTCAGATTCGCGCGTTCCAGCCGAAATGGTTTTTGATCAGGGTCTCGGCGATCTTTTTGTGATTCGTGTTGCAGGTAATATTGTTGCACCCTCACAGGTCGGCAGTGTTGAATTTGCCGCGGCACGTTATGATTGCGCGATTGTGGTGGTGTTAGGTCACAGTCACTGTGGTGCGATTAAAGCCACCATTGATACCTTGATGTGCCCGGATTGCCCGCCATCGGCAAACCTGATGTCGATTGTGAACCGCGTACGCCCTTCAGTTGAAACCTTAATGCAGACTGAACTGAAAAATGACTTGGCAAAATTGTCCAAGCATGCAGTACGTTCCAACGTATTTGCTTCGGTGAATCAGTTGCGTCACGGTTCAGCCGTTCTGGAAAACCTGATTGGACAAGGAAAACTAAAAGTCGTGGGTGCTGAATATTCACTGGAAACTGGTGAAGTGACATTCTTCGATTTCTAATCACGATTCATCTAAATATATTCTAAAATAAGTTAAAGGCGCTTTATAAAGCGCCTTTAATGTATGGATAAGCATTATTTAACAGGATTGTCTGTGCTTTAGCATTTGGATGAATCAGATCCTTTTGCATCAATGTTTTATTACCGGCGACACCCTGCATAAAGAAGGGCAATAACTTCACCTTATATTGCTGACTCACCACTTTATAATTATTTTCAAAAGCCTTGCTATAGGCCTGCCCGTAATTAGGCGGCATTTTTATGCCAAAGACGATGACCTTGGCCTTGGCTTTCTGGCTCTGCTGAATCAGGCTGGCTAAATTTTTTTGAATCATTTGCGGTGGTTGTCCACGTAAGCCATCATTGCCACCTAACTCAATCACCACAAGGTCTGGACGATGCGTCTGCAGCAATTTTGGCAGTCTGGCCAGTGCTCCGCTGGTGGTTTCACCGCTGACACTTGCATTGACCACTTTATGATGTTTCGGATACTGTTGCTCTAAACGCTTTTGTAATAAATGTACCCAACCCTGCTGGGGCTGGATACCATAACCTGCACTTAAACTATCACCTAAAATCATAATCGTCTTTGCTGAAACCCCAAGAGGTAACAGGCACAGACTGAGCAAAAAAAAGTAAGGCAATAGCCGAGTTTTCTGATTAAGATCTTTCATATAGGACACGTATGATTCAAAGCAGCAACGATTCGACCATCATGCCACAGGCTATTATTTCTGCCCAGAAATTGACACAAAAGATACAACTTTCACAAAAACAGCTCACCATTTTTGAGGATCTTGATCTGGATATTCAGGCCGGAGAACAAGTGGCAATTACCGGTCGTTCCGGTTCCGGAAAATCCACATTACTGGGTATTCTGGCGACACTGGATCAGGCAAGTTCAGGTCAGCTTATGGTCTGTGGCGAATCAGTGTCTAACTTGAATGAAGAACAACGTGCACTGGTACGTTTAAGAAATATCGGGTTTGTCTTTCAGTCTTTTCAGCTCTTACCGCACCTGACTGCACTTGAAAATGTAATGCTGCCATTACGTTTGCAACCTGGTTTTAAATATGCAGACGCTGAGCAAAAAGCACTGGCACTGTTACATAAGGTCGGTCTGGATAGACAGGCACAGCAAACACCGAAAGTGCTGTCTGGCGGTGAACAGCAGCGTGTGGCGATTGCGCGCGCACTGGTCAGTGAACCAAAAATCATTTTTGCCGATGAACCTACGGGCAATCTCGACGGCGAAACTGCCAAAGAAATTGAACAATTGCTGTTTCAACTGAACCGGGAACTGGGAACGACCTTGGTGCTGGTGACGCATGACCGCAAACTGGCGCAGCAGTGCCAGCGACATTTTGAACTGCTGAATGGCGAGCTGATTGAACATCCGAGTGGAGGATGAAATGAATCTATTATTTCGTCCTTTACTGACGCAAAGCTTTAAAACGACCGGGATTTATCTGCTGATTATTGCCTTAACGCTGGCAATCAGTGCGACCACTGCACTCAAGTTTAGTAACGAGCAGATCCAAAATGCAGTCGCCTTGCAGGCAGCAGAAATGCTGGCTGGTGATCTGGTGCTTTCAGATAATGAGCCTTTGCCGGAGCAGTGGCGTGATCAGGCCAAACAGCTGGATTTACAGCAGTCAGAAGTCACTTTCTTTAGCACCATGGCCTATACCGATGCGCAGTTTGTCATGGTCAATGTCAAAGCCATTGATCAGGCTTTTCCCTTGCGTGGCGAGCTGCAGCTGCAACCTGCAAAAACGAAGATTCAATCGGGTGAAATCTGGCTCAGTCCACGGGCTATGGACCTGCTCAAAGTCAAACTGGGCGATCAGCTGAATATTGCCGATGCGGCGTTTAAAGTCACCGCCAAGATTGAACAGGATTCTAATCAGGAGCTCGGATTTTCTGGCTTTTCGCCAACGGTGATTATATCTCAGGCGGATGTGGCACGCACCAATGCGATTCAGGTGGGTAGCCGGATAGAATATCGCTTGCTCATGGCGGGTTCTCCAGACAATACGCAAGAATATGAAGCTTTATTCAAGCAGCAGCTCAAATCCGAAAACGGCTCGGCTGAAACGCCAGCAGAAGTGCAGGGACAGGAATTTGAGCAGCAAAGCAGTCTCCGGTTACGCAATGCCAGTGAGGGCAATACCCGCTTAATGAAGCCGATTGCCAACCTGGATACCTTCCTGCAACTGGCCAATATTCTGACCATTTTATTATGTGGTATCGCGATTGCTCTCACTGCGCAGCGTTATGTCCAGCAGAATCAAGATCATATTGCCTTGATGCGTTGTATCGGTGCGACCAAACAGCAGATTTTATCGGCTTATCTGGCCTTGCTCGGTACAGTACTGCTGATTGCCATGTCGATTGGTACGGTGGTCGGCATTGGTCTGGGTTATGGGTTATTACAGTTAATGCTGCAACTGATTCCCAACTTAGAAATTGAATTCTCTGCTATGGCGATGCTGCTCGGGCCATTACCAGTCGCGATGCTGACCAGTGCGGTGGTGCTGCTCGGCTTTGTGATGCCAAGCTTGTTGCAATTGCTGAATACGCCACCGATCCGGGTGATTCGCCAGCAGGAAAAATCAGTGCAATCCATGCTGTGGATGCTGCTGACTGGAACGCTCAGCCTGATTATTTTTAGCGTGATTCTAACCGAAAATCTGCTCCTGACTGCCTGGGTAATTGGCGCGATTATTGTGTTATGTGCAGTGTTGTATCTGACGGTATGGTTGATCTTAAAACTGCTGCGCAATCAGAAATTGAATCTGTCAGCCTATGTACGAACACCATCTCAAACAGCCTTACAGATTACCGCTTTGGCCTTGGGTCTCAGTCTGATTACAGTATTAGCCGTATTGCGCACAGACCTATTAGAGCGTTGGCAGCAACAGTTGCCGCAAGGTACACCAAATCAGTTTGTGTATGGTTTGCCGCCGTTTGACATGCCAGACCTAAAAGCTCAAATTGAGCAGAATGGCTGGAAAAGTACACCACTTTATCCGAACGTTCGTGGGCGTCTGGTGGCTAAAAATGATCAGCCTTTTGCTCCAGAATTAGTCAAAAGCAATAATACTTTAAAACGCGAGCTGAACCTGACCCAGTCAAACCGCTATCCACAGGATAATGTGATTATTCGTGGTGACGCAGTTTTGCAACAGGTCGGCACGGTATCGGTCGAAGCCAATACTGCTGAAGAATTAGGTATCAAGATTGGCGACAAGCTCAGTTTCAGTCTGCCGGAAGGGATACTGGAAGCTAAAGTCGTTAATCTAAGAACAGTCGAATGGGAAAGTTTTAGTCCCAACTTCTTCTTTATCTTTGCACCCAATACCATGGATGCCAATGCCGGCAGTTATTTGGGAAGTTTTTATGTCCCGGAAGCAGATAAGGGCAAACTGGTGTCTGTGATCCAGCAATTTTCCAACACGGTCTTTATTGATGTCAGCCTGATTCTGGAAGAGATCAAACGCATTGTGAATGTATTGGTACAAATCGTGACGATTCTGGCGGTACTGGTCAGCATTTCCGGTTTTCTGGTGCTGATGGCCTGTTTGAACCTGTTGATGGATGAACGCAAACGTGAAGTGGCTTTGCTACGATCATTCGGTAGTTCCAAGCAGAAACTGAAAACCATGATGAGTCTGGAAATTGGTTTTATTGGGCTGTTTGCCGGAATAGTTTCCTGCCTGTTTGCCGAAGTGATCAGTGCGATTGCCAGTTATAAAATGGATTTAATGATTCAGCCGCATTGGGAAATCTGGATTATCCTGCCGATCTTTATGACCTCTTTATGTGCGCTGATTGGCCGTTATCGCCTGAGTTATCTGTCAGAGATTCCACCCTTACAAAGTTTGCGTGAGATGAATCAATAAGATTCATCTCCGTGATTTTTAAACTGGCTGAGAGTTAAAGTTTTAGTTGCTGTTGCATCATTTCCAGAATCTCTTGCCACAGTGGGCGAATGGGTTCGAGTAAGGCCAAGTTATGTTGATAAAGCAGCACACAAAGGCCGAACCCGACAATCAAGGCAATCAGATTGAACAGGTGGCTACGCTGCATTTTTTGCCCGATGTACCAGAGCAAGGTGAGAAAAGCCCCCATCAGCATGCCGCCAATATGTGCGGCATTGTTGATTCCACTGATCATAAAGCCCAGCGCGAGGTTTAGACCCATCACCATCACCAGGGTTTTTTTATCCAGAATAAAACGTTGCTGTGGCAGCATTGGCAATAAAGCCAGCACCGTGAGTGAAGCACCGAGTCCCATCACGGCACCAGATGCGCCGGCACTGACCGCAGGCAATAAATCAGGATTGGCCACACCGCCTTCGATCAGGCTATAGCTGTCTTGAATATTCATATAGCCACTGAGCAGGCTGCCCATTAATCCGGCACACACATACAGGCCAATAAAATACATCCGGCCAAACAGCTGTTCGGCAACACTACCAAAAATATACAAGGCCCACATATTCAACATCAGGTGAATCAGGCCAAAATGAAAAAACATGCTGCTAAACAAGCGCATGGGTTCCGCTAAATAGGTTAAAGGTGCATAATCGGCACCCCAGAGAATAGCGTCTCGGGTACTCGGCTGGCTAACATCCATGCCATGCATGGCTTGCCAGCCAAATAATCCAACATTGATCCCGATTAAAATGGCGGTGATCCACCAGAGATGCATTTCAAGTTTGCGATGTTCGACAGGGGGAGAGTATTCAGACATGCTATTTTTTTGCTGTGATTGTATATTTCGAATAAGCTTAACACGAAAAATTAAATTTTCAGGAGTAACGCACTGACATGAAAGCCTTTCTGATCCGCACGATGCTCGTCATCGTCAGTGTGATTCTGCTGGTTCAATTGTGGATCTTTGCCAGTCTGGCCTGGTGGCGAACCAATCCGGTGAACACCACCATGATGATGCGGATTGATTACTGGACAGAACCTTCCAAAGCGATTCAGCATCAGTGGCGTCCCTATGACGAAATCAGCCTGAATCTGAAACGTGCCATCGTCACTGCGGAAGATGGAAAATTTATTCATCACCATGGTTTTGACTGGGACGGAATTCAAACTGCACTGAATAAAAATAGAAATCAGGGCCGTGTAGTGGCCGGTGGTTCGACAATCTCCCAGCAATTGGCGAAAAACCTGTTCCTCGTCAACAAGCGTTCATTTGTGCGTAAAGGTCAGGAGGCAGTCGCGACCTGGATGATGGAACGCATGTGGTCGAAAGAACGGATTCTGGAAGTCTATTTAAACTCGATCGAGTTCGGGGACAATATTTACGGCGTTGAAGCGGCGGCCAAACATTATTTTGGTAAAACCGCGCAAAGCCTGACCCGGGATCAAGCCATCTTTCTGGCGGCCATTCTCACCAATCCGAAATACTTCCAGGATCATCGCAATTCCTCTGCATTAAATGCACGTAAACGGATGATTCAGCGCTATATGCGTTATGCAGAATTACCTTAATTGATGATTTGAAGAGAAAGCCCAATTATTTGGGCTTTTTTTTATGAAATTGTCATCAATTTGAAGCATACTTGAAGCGATAAGCACAATTTTAAATCCGCATAGGTTTGATATGAATACGGCAGCCAGCACAACTTCAGCACAGCCCGAATATACATATAATGATCGTTATATTAATCGTGAACTGTCTATCCTAGACTTCCATTTACGTGTCCTGGAACAGGCTGTCGATCCTTTACATCCATTGCTCGAACGCATGAATTTTCTGTTGATTTTCTCGCGTAATCTGGACGAGTTTTTTGAAATCCGGGTCGCCGGGATGATGGAACAACTGGATCTGGACAATGAAAGCCGGAGTCCGGATGGCTTGACTCCAAAGCAGGTTTTAGAACAGATTTCTAAAACGGCGCATGCCGCCATTGAACGTCAATACCGTATTTTAAATGAAGAAATTTTGCCAAAATTGCGTGAGGAAGATATTTGCTTCTTGCGCCGTGGTGAATTGACCCCAGCACAATCTGCCTGGGTCAAAAAATATTTTCAGGAGCAGGTGGCTCCCGTCCTCACGCCAATCAGCCTAGACCCAGCGCATCCATTCCCGCGACTGGTGAATAAATCACTGAACTTTATTGTCACGCTGGAAGGGAAAGATGCCTTTGGCCGTCAGATTGATCTGGCTGTGGTACCTGCACCGCGTTCACTGCCACGCGTGGTGCGTTTACCGGATGAACTGACCGATGGAAAAGAACATCATGTGATGCTGTCGGCGATTATTCATGAGCATGTGTCTGATCTGTTCCCGGGGATGACGGCGACTGGCTGTTATCAGTTCCGTGTCACTCGAAATGCCGATTTGGCCTTGAATGAAGATGTCGAAGATCTGGCCAAGGCGCTCAAAGGCGAGCTCAGTTCACGCCGTTTTGGTCGTGCGGTACGTCTCGAAGTGACAGAAAATTGTCCGCAGCATATTTATGAATATCTGCTCAATGAATTTGATCTGGACGACGAGCAGCTTTATAAAGTTGCTGGCCCGGTCAATCTGGCACGTTTGCTGTCTAACTTTAAGCGTCCACATTTACGTTATGACTCGCATACGCCGATCATTCCCAAAGTACTGAAAAAATCTGAAAATATTTTTAGTGCGATGCAGAAACAGGATATTTTGCTGCACCATCCTTTTGAATCTTTTGCGCCGGTCATTTCATTATTACGTGAAGCGGCACGCGATCCGCAAGTGCTGGCGATCAAGCAAACCTTGTACCGCAGTGGGCCAGATTCTGAAATTGTGCAGGTACTGGCTGAAGCTGCCCGCAATGGCAAGGAAGTCACCGCAGTGATTGAATTGCGTGCACGTTTTGATGAAGAATCCAATATTGCGGTGGCCAATGTCCTGCAAGAAGCGGGTGCGGTCGTGGTCTACGGCATTGTTGGTTACAAGACTCACGCCAAGATGATTCTGGTGGTGCGCCGGGAAAATAACAAACTGATGCGCTATGTGCATCTGGGTACCGGTAATTATCATGCCGGCAATGCACGAATCTATACCGATTATGGTCTATTAACGACAGATAAAGATCTGTGTGAAGATGTGCATCGTATTTTCCAGGAATTGACCGGTATGGGGAAAATGGCCAAGCTGAAAAAGCTGCTACATGCGCCATTTACCTTGCATGCCCAGTTACTTAACTATATCGATAATGAAATTGCCTATGCTCAAGCAGGGAAACCGGCGCAGATTATTGTCAAAGTCAATGCACTGACCGAAATGCAATTGATTAACAAACTCTATGAGGCTTCTCAGGCCGGGGTACAGATTGACCTGATTATCCGCTCAATTTGCAGTTTGCGTCCGGGGTTGCCGGGTCTGTCGGAAAATATCCGGGTGCGTTCAATTGTCGGGCGTTTCCTGGAACATACCCGCGTGTATTATTTCAGCAATAATGGCAATTCACGTATTTACTGTTCAAGTGCAGACTGGATGGATCGTAACCTGTTTAATCGGGTCGAGGCCTGTTTCCCGGTCGAAGATGAAGCCTTGAAAAAACGCATCTATCAACAAGGTCTGTTGAATTACTTGAAAGACAATCAGCAATCCTGGTTATTGCAAGGTGATGGTACTTGGCTGCGGGCACAGCCCAAAGAAGGTGAAAAACCGCATAATGCACAACGTATTCTGTTAGAGCTGTTTAAATAAGTTTAAGTATGTAAAGAGGCTGAATATTCAGCCTCTTTTTTATTCCGAACATAGAATTTAACTGTTCAAGCTGAGTTTAACCAGTTTTCGATAGATGTGTTTGACCCGACTATACATCTGATAGTCCTTCATCTGGAGCTGATCTTGTCGTTCAGCTTGCGATTGATGTTGACTCAATAATTTTAATAACTGCAATTCAGCGAGGTTAAGACAGGTTTTAGCAATGGGCTGGTGCAGGATATAGTCTGCCAGTTCAGTATGAATGTAGGCTCCGCCGCGTAAGACAATTTTTAGACTCTCAGCGAACTGCGGTAATGAATCATGATGCTGCATATAGCTATCTGCTCCGGATAATAAAGCAGAATAGATGAGTGCTATGGCATCCGTATTGAATATGGCAATAACAGGTGTATCTGAGCTTTGCTGTTTCAGCTGATGAATCAAACTGATCTCTGAAGTTGTTGCTGCATGATAAAGAATCAGATTAGGCAGATGTTCAGTAATCATGGATTGTGCGGACAGCATATTGTCCGCATACAGCAGCATATCTGGCTGATAGCCGAGTTGCTGTAGCACGGTCTGGATTTTTGACAGGTCGAGTCCAGTCGGTGAACGAATCACTAAAACCGGTGCAGGCAAAAGGCTAGCCAATAAAACGCGATCCTGTAGATGCGATAGAGAGCTATACTGTGAATCAGGCAGATGCAAATGCCTATCCCAAAGAATAGTGATTTAGCTGAAATGTAGAGATTCTAAGTTTCTAGGCGGACTGGATGCATTCAATTCAAGATATAAAAAAGGAGCAACATGTGCTCCTTTTTATTATCTATAGATCAGGCAGCATCGTGCTGAGTGATTTTCTGGAAAATCTGTAATAGCACATCAAACTCGCTTTGCAGCGGTGTGCTTTTACGGGTTACCAATGCCAGGGTACGACTTGGGGCTGAATCGATCGCTTTTACCTGAATCTCAGGATTGCCTTTAATCATATTGGTATGGATCGCAATTTCAGGCAGCAGGGTAAAGCCCAGATTTGCAGACACCATTTCGATTAAAGTCGGCAGTGAGCTGGCTTTTAAACGGTGATCATTTTTACGCTCACCAATCGGGCAGGCACTCAAGGCATGATCACGCAGGCAATGACCTTCTTCAAGTAACATCAGGCGAGACAGATCCAGATCTTCTAAAGAGTTTGCTTGTGCAGCATGCTGATCAGATTTTTGGTAAACCAGATACAGATTCTCTTTGGCAATTTCAGCAACTTTCAGACCACGGGTGTCGAAAGGCAATGCCAAAGCCACCATATCCAGGTTGCCATGTTCCAGCTTTTCTACAATCTTTTCACTTTGCGCTTCATGCAGATGCAACTGGATTTTTGGTAATTGCTTATGCACTTCATCCAGCAGCTGGGACAATAGGAAAGGTGCAATTGTTGGAATGACGCCGAGATGTAGATCACCGGTTAAAGGTTCACTCATCTCACGACTTAAACGCATTAGGTCCTGAGCATCGGCCAGTAGAACACGTGCGCGTGCAACCACTTGTTCACCAAGAGGCGTTAAACGAACATTCTGGCGGTCGCGTTCAACAAGTACGCCACCGAGTAAACGCTCCAGCTCCATGATGCCGCCAGACAAGGTTGACTGGGTGACAAAGGAGCGGCGAGCAGCTTCTGTAAAGTGTAGCGTCTCTGACAGTGTTACGAGGTATGACAGCTGTCTTAGGGATGGTAATGCAGCCATAGTGTCCTAATGTTTATGATTTAAAATGATCAGCAAATAATTCGCTAAGATATGGAATAAAATGCGGTGGGATATCATGCCCCATTCCATCAATTAATTCAAATTTAGCCCCTGAAATTGCTTTCGCAACGGCCTTGCCATGGCTAGGAGGCAGCAATCGATCTCGAGAACCATGGACCACCAGGGTTTCTTGTTTGATTTGCTTGTCCAGTTGCAGCAATGAGCCTGTACATAATATTGCTAAAAACTGTTGAAGTACACCAGCAGGATAGTAACTTCGCTTATATAATTTACGGGCGGTCTGCACCGCTTCCAGATGATTGACATAACCTGGTGAGCCGATGATCTTAAACAGTTTCAAACTATGATCAACAATGCCATCTTCATCTGTTGAAGCCGGTTTGTCAATCAAACTAAAGAGTTGCTTAGGGAAGGGCGGTGGCAACATCGGCTGGTTATTACTGGTAAACAGTAAGCCCAGTTTTTTGACTTTGTCCGGATAACGCGCTGCCAGAATCTGGGCAATCATACCGCCCATTGAGGCACCCAGCACATAGACCTGTTCCAGCTGCATTTTTTCAATGAGCAGGCTGACATCTTCGGCCATATCATACAGATCATAAGGTGCACCCTGATTACCCAGACCCAGCACAAACCGGCTCATCATTTTTAGGGTATTCAGGCGTGGACCTTTGTGATGAACTTTTGAAGACAGGCCAATATCACGATTATCAAAACGGATGATGTGATAGCCATTGTCAATCAGTGACTTGCAGAAAAAGTCAGGCCAGTACAGCATTTGCCCACCCAGCCCCATAATCAGTAAAATGGTGGGATGTTCCGGATTTCCACCAACCTCGACATGTAACTGGATCCCATTACCAAGATCAACCTTGGTTTCATGCATGAACGAGGTATAGGGGGAAAGATTAAACTGTGCTGCGCTGTACATGGTCGCTGTCCTAATTAAAGGATATTTCGTTTAAAAAATATCCGTGCTATTAAACCTCTAAACCGCAGCAGGAATCAAGTCAGGAACCTGCTTGGTCAAGGTCAGACGCTGTTTGCTTGCAGTGGCCCCTAAAAGCACAAAACCACGTAAGGTGCCGTTAGCATCGAACGCTTTAGCCAGCATGCCATCATCAAATTCTTCAGTTTCCCAAGTCACCTCAACATCGATGGGTGCAGGCAATACCGTTAAAGGTGCAGCAGGCGTTTTAACTGCCACTGGCATAGCCGGATAATGCACGGCAGTATGTTCGCCATTTAAGGTTTTTGCCAAAGCGCGGGCTTGTTGCATGATCGGCATGACATAAGGCAATAAGGTTCCATTGACCTCGGCACAGTCGCCCACCGCATAGATATCGGCTTGGTTGGTTTCCAGTTGTGCAGTGGTTAAAACTCCGCGACTGGTATGTACGTCTGCCTGTTTCGCCAAAGAAATATTTGGCTGTAAACCCACCGCAGACAATACTACATCTGCAACCAAAGACTGACCATTGGCCAGCGTGACCAGATAATCACCATTGTCAGCACGAGAAACTTTTTCGACTGTTGTGCCCAAGACAAAGTGAATGCCGGTTTCTTCAAGATTCTTCTGGAATGCAGTAGCAACATGTTCTGGCAATAAACGGCCAAGCGGCTGCGGCGCCAAATCAATAACTGTGACCTGATGATCGGTATTTTGCAGGTCATTGGCAAATTCACAGCCAATCAGGCCTGCACCTAAAATTACTACACGTTTGTCTTCACGTGCTGCCAGATTGTTACGGAAAGCTTTATAGTCACTCAAATTGTTGACGACATGAATGTCATCGCTGGCATCACCGGCAATCGTCAGACGTACCGGATTGGCACCGATGGCTAATACCAGTTTGCTATAATGTTGCGTGCTTTCCTGGCCATCTTTTTCCAAAACCAGTTGATGATCTTCCGGATGAATCGCCTTAACCCAGGTATGCTGTTCAATGCGCATATTCAGCTGTGCCGACATTTTAGCTGCATCGCCTAGTGGAATTTGTTCAGGTGCTTTATTGCCGGCCAGAGCATTGGAAAGCGTCGGTTTGGCATAATTGACCGCATCATCCGCACAGATCATCAGCAATTCATGTTCTGGATTAAGTTTACGAAATTCACGTGCTACGGCATAACCCGCCATACCTGAACCAATAATGACGATAGGATGCATAGTTGTTTCCATATGGTAGAGCTCCATGCTGTATAAATGGTAGAAGGGCATAAAAAAAGACCATATGGATATGGCCTTTAACTGGACGTGATTAGACTTCGATCATTTCGAAATCGACTTTAGATACGCCGCAATCCGGACAGGTCCAGTCATCCGGGATATCTTCCCATTTGGTGCCTGCCACGATCCCGTCTTGAGGCCAACCTTCTGCCTCGTCATAAATCCATCCACATACGATGCATTGAAACTTTCTCATGTAACTCTCCAAAACTGAGCAACTGTAGGCGTCAGCTTAAAATCCATAAAAGGCAAGACTCTAAAAGAATATGACTTTTTAACAGTGAACATATTTGGCTAAATTTTTACGCAGTTCTATTCATAAAGTAAAGTGAATAAAAGCTTAATCAGCGAAATTAGCAGCAGAATAGACGACACATTCCTCATTTATCTAAAAATCACGCCAATCAGCTTTTCTGGCGTAGGCGGTTAAAGGATAAAAAGCTGACGATGGCAAAAATGAGTGTTTATCTTGTGGGATAGACCAAAGTCGTGCAGTAAAAACTTGAGTTTTTAGGTAATTTAAAATCAGTAAAGTCCGGATTAAATATTTTTAAAATAAATCAATATAATAAAATCAATATCTTGTAATTAAACGTCGGGTTTTTATTAGGCAGCTTGGCTTGTCCGCTCTACTCAAATAGGTTTAAAATTCCCATATTCCTTTTCTTTTTTTAAGATCTCCCATGAGCAATTTGTCTACTTCTTTGTGGTCTCACATTCGTACGGTCCAAGATTTTCCAAAACCAGGAATTTGCTTCTTTGATTTGACCCCACTTTTCATGAGCAATATTGGTCCATTGACTGACGCTTTGATTGCCAGCATTCCTGCTGACAAACTGGCAGAAGTAGAAAGCTTTATTGCGGTTGAAGCGCGTGGTTTTGTGTTGGCAAGCTTGTTGGCACAACGTACAGGCAAAGGCTTATTGTTGGTGCGTAAAGCAGGTAAATTGCCACCTCCAGTGGTCGGTGTGGGTTATAGCCTGGAATATGGTCTGGATCGTTTAGAAATGTCTGCGGAAGTTCAGTCCCAGAAAGTAATTATTGTGGATGATGTTCTGGCAAGTGGCGGAACCTTAAAAGCAGTGAATGAACTGGCTCAAAAATGTCAACATGAAGTACTTGGTGCAAGTATCTTCCTTGATCTTCCTGACCTGCATGCTGAATTAGGCCTGGATATCTGGTCAGTGCTGGATGACAAATCTCAGCCTGAAGCGGCAGTTGCTTAAGTTATACATTTAAAAAAAGCCCCAAAATTGTGGGGCTTTTTTATTGCCTGATAAAATGATCTTCAATTTCCTGAATCAGTGTATTAATTTGCTCAGGATGTTCCAGACGATGATGGCCGCCATCAACTGCCTGAATTTGCATATAGTCTTCAAGTTGTGTCTGAACCGCATGCATATCCAGAATTTCATCGCCCAGCTCCAGATAGGCAAACTGAGGAATATCATGCTGTAAATCGTGATGCCCAATCGGCGGATAATCATCGCGGAAGTTAGGCTGCAAAATGGGATTGGCCACTACACATGGAATTTGATACGCTTGTGACATTTTCAGTGCCCAATAACCGCCAAGACTGTGGCCGACCAGAATATCCGGTTTGATGGTTTCAATCATCTCATGATAAAACTCGGTGACCGAACTATAACTCAGATTTCGATAATCGACATCGATACAGTATTTATGTACCACATCAATGGCATGGAACTTGGTGGATTCTCTGGAGGAATCTAAGCCATGTAAAAACAAAATCTTAGACATAGTTCATTACTCATTTTTATGGGACATGCCATATTGGTTATTTGTTGATTGGCACATCATCTTCAATCTGAGCGTCATTGTAGAACGTCTGGGTGTACAAGGCAGTTAGCTATTGGTCTAAGCCACAATTTTGCAGTGCAATGATTTTGTATAACCCCTGTCTGATTTAAACTTTAATCCCAACTGAGAGCAGCGGGGTGCTGCAAAAGGTTGAAGAAAGGGAATTTAAAAGAGTGACAGAAGGGCTCAACCGAATGGTGTAAATAGCAGGATAGTGGATTTTTCCAAAGAAAAGCCGGTTCCTGAGAGTCTTTACGCTACGATTTGAGAAGGATTTCTGCTATTCTATGCAACTTCTATTTTTTAACTAATCTTATTCGAGGCAGAGATGACGCAAACTAACGCTCAATCGACTTCTGAACAAATCATTTCCGAAAACGATTTAATTGCACAGCGTCATGCCAAGTTAAAGCAAATCGAAGCTCAGGCAAAAGAAACAGGTAAGAGCCCATGGCCGAATACCTTTAAGCGTGAGCATTATGCCCAGGATTTACAAGACCAGTTCGCTGATAAATCTAAAGAAGAAATTGAAGCAGGCGAAAAGGTCTACGTCAAAGTTGCCGGTCGTGTGATGTTGAACCGCGGTTCATTTATCGTGATCCAGGACATGACAGGTCGTATCCAGCTTTATGTGGCGCGTAAAGAACTCGCTGCAGATGTACTGGCCACTATTAAAGGTCTGGACCTTGGCGATATCATCGCAGTTGAAGGTTATATCGGCCGTTCGGGTAAAGGCGATTTGTATGTACACATCGAACATTTTGAATTACTGACCAAATCATTACGTCCACTGCCAGACAAGTTCCATGGTCTGAACGATACTGAAGTGAAGTATCGTAAACGTTATCTTGATCTGATTGTTAACGAAGAAACGCGTAAAACTTTTGAGATTCGTGCCAAAGTTGTGGCGGGTATCCGTGCCTTCCTGACTGAAAAGCGCTATATGGAAGTTGAAACGCCAATGATGCATGTGATTCCAGGTGGTGCATCGGCACGTCCTTTCGAAACACATCACAATGCACTGGATATGTCATTGTTCTTGCGTATTGCGCCAGAGCTTTACTTAAAGCGTTTGGTGGTCGGCGGTTTTGAACGTGTGTTTGAAATTAACCGTAACTTCCGTAATGAAGGTGTTTCTACGCGTCATAACCCTGAATTCACCATGATTGAATTCTACCAGGCGTATGCAGATTACAAAGATCTGATGGAATTGACCGAGCAAATGCTGGAGCGTCTGGCGATTGATATCTTGGGTACGACTGATGTGCCTTATGGTGATGAAGTGTATAGCTTCAAAGGTCCATTCAAGAAAATTTCAATGTTTGATGCAATTCTGGAAAATAACCCGCAATTTACTCCTGAAAATGTCAATGACCGTGAGTTCCTGGCAAAATTCCTTCAGGAAGAATTGAAAGAGCAGGTGAAGCCAGGTTTTGGTCTGGGCAAACTGCAAACCATGGTATTTGAAGAAACCGTAGAAACCAAATTGCGTCAGCCGACGTTCATTACAGAATATCCAGCGGAAACCTCTCCATTGGCACGCCGTAATGATCATAATCCACACATTACCGACCGTTTTGAATTCTTCATTGGTGGTCGTGAGTTGGCCAATGGCTTCTCGGAGTTAAATGATCCAATCGATCAGGCTGAGCGTTTCCAGGCACAGGTTGCTGAAAAAGATGCTGGTGATGATGAAGCCATGCACTACGATGCAGACTTTGTAGAAGCATTGGAATACGGTCTTCCTCCAACTGCAGGTGAGGGTATTGGTATTGATCGTCTGGTGATGATCTTTGCAAATGCAGCAAGTATCCGCGATGTGATTTTGTTCCCGCATATGCGTCATAAAAATGCTTAAATGCTGAATTTGAAAAACCCGCTCTGGCGGGTTTTTTTATGCTTGAAATAAAATATATTCAAAAATTAAAGACAAAAAAAACGCAATGATTGGGGTTGTCATTGCGTAGAAAAAGGGATGTCTTTCAAACTACTTCATTAACTGTGGAGAGAGTTAAATCTGATTCCTTACTGAATACAATCATAATAGGATGCATTCTCATATGACTCATCAGTATTCATGTTAATACATGTTAAATAAGGTTAAAACTATGAAGATTATGTGGGGATATTTGCATCATTTTTGCGCAATTTTAGCTTAAACAAAAAAGCTCTTCATCAGAAGAGCTTTTAAGAGCAATTTTTTCTAATTAAAAATGGAATACACCGAGGCCAGATTTAACTTCATCCAGTGTCGCCTGGGTAATATCGCGACATTTATCCGTACCGGTTTTCAGGATATCCATGATGTAATCGGGATCTTTAGCCAGTTCAATACGACGCTCACGAATTGGGCCGATCAATTCTTTTAAAATACTTTCCAGACGTTTTTTCACTGTACCATCGCCTAAACCACCACGACGATAAT
This sequence comes from Acinetobacter sp. USHLN143, assembly GCF_037145695.1. Lineage (GTDB taxonomy): Bacteria > Pseudomonadota > Gammaproteobacteria > Pseudomonadales > Moraxellaceae > Acinetobacter > Acinetobacter fasciculus. The sequence goes on along the minus strand of NZ_JBBCWZ010000040.1, from coordinate 3,007 downwards.
GGGCTTTGAGCTCTTCCAGCTCTTCTTTATTTGGGTCAAAGGCATCTAGATAAGTAAATACCACATTGCCTTCGACCTGACCTGGATCTTCAATACGCAGATGATTCGGATCGGTATACATTGCATTGACGGCTTTCTTAATATCTTTATCTGTCGCATCCAGCACAATGGTATTGCCCAAAGATTTCGACATTTTTGCTTTACCATCAAAACCAGGTAGGCGACCAACATTGGAAAGAAGTGCCTTACATTCTGGTAGCAGGTCATGACCAATTTGACGGTTTAAACGACGCACGATTTCGTTGGTCTGTTCGATCATTGGAATTTGATCTTCACCCACAGGAACAACCGTTGCCTTAAATGCTGTAATGTCAGCAGCTTGAGCCACCGGGTAGCACAAGAAGCCGGCTGGAATATCACGCTCAAAACCACGCATCTGGATTTCAGATTTAATGGTCGGGTTACGCTCAAGACGTGAAACAGTCACAAAGTTGAGATATAGCATGGTCAGTTCATTTAAGGCAGGTAAGCATGACTGAACACAAATTGTGGTTTTAGTTGGATCAATACCGACAGCCAGATAATCCGTCGCCACTTCAATAATGTTACGACGTACTTTTTCAAAATTGTCCGCATTATCAGTTAGGGCTTGAGCATCGGCGAGTAACAAGTGTTGATGGTGAGAATCTTGCAGACCTACACGAGAGCGTAATGAACCCACAAAGTGGCCGAGGTGGAGTTGTCCGGTAGGACGGTCGCCCGTCAAGATCACTGGACGATTATCTTGATTACTCATTATCTATTCCAAAGGGTAGTCAGTACTACAGCTGTATTTTAACGAATGGCAACATTGTACGGCATTCTGTTTTTGATTGTCAGCCAGAAAAAAAGCTGTCGTAAAAAAATCTTATAAATTAAACAAGTGAATACAATATTTTTAAGAATTTTGATTAAACTATCTGGAAAGAAGATAAGGATAATAAGTATGGCGAGCAGTTTATTACTATTATTAGATGATATTGCTACTGTTCTGGATGATGTCGCTGTCATGAGCAAAATGGCAGCAAAAAAAACGGCAGGCGTTCTCGGTGATGATCTGGCTTTAAATGCGCAGCAAGTGACAGGTGTGCGGGCTGATCGTGAATTACCGGTGGTCTGGAAAGTTGCCAAAGGTTCTTTTGTTAATAAACTGATTTTGGTGCCGCTGGCCTTATTAATCAGCTTTATTGCAGGCTGGCTGATTAATCCCTTGTTGGTGCTGGGTGGTTTGTTCCTATGTTATGAAGGCGTGGAAAAAATTATTCATACCTTGCATACACCGAAGGCCAAGGACGCGGAACAGGCGCGTGAGCAATTGATTCATACAGAAATGGATTTGCACCAGTTTGAAAATGAAAAAGTCAAAGGTGCTATTCGCACTGACTTTATCCTGTCTGCTGAAATTATCGTGATTACTTTGGGAACGGTCGCCGCAGCCTCGATGCTGACCAAAGTGACTGTTTTAAGCCTGATCGCGGTGGTGATGACCATTGGTGTTTATGGTTTTGTTGCGCTGATTGTCAAACTGGATGATATCGGTCTGCATCTGACTAAACAGCAGTCCGATTTTAAACAAAAAATAGGACGTGGCTTGTTGGCATTTGCCCCGGTCCTGATGAAAATTCTCTCCATTGTTGGAACCGCTGCAATGTTTCTGGTGGGCGGTGGAATTATTAACCATGCTATTCCTTTTATTCATCACTTTACTGAAGACAGTGTGGCTTATGTGCAGGATATTCCCAGCATTGGCAACATTGTGGGTGCTGTTACGCCGACCTTGATTAATTTCGCTGTAGGAATTTTAGCGGGTCTGCTGGTCATGCTGGTCATCAGCCTGATTAAGAAAATCTGGCCTAAATCATCAAAAGCTTAAGGTGTGGAAATATCTGGATATTAAGCAGATTAAGAAAAGGAAAAGACTATGCGTTGGAAAGGTCGTCGTGTCAGTAGCAATGTAGAAGACCGTCGCGGTGGTGGTGCCAAAGCTGGCGGAATCAGTATTGTTGGATTGATTGTGGCCTTTGTGGCCTGGAAGTTTTTCGGTGTCGATCCACAACAGGCTTATCAAACCACCAAGCAGGTCACTCAGGGGGTATCGGGTGCGGCAGAAACACGTGGCCTGGAAAATCCCACGCCAGAACAGCAGGAGTCGATTGATTTTGTTGGAACTGTATTGGCAGATACTGAAGATACCTGGAATCAGGTGTTTCAGCAGCAGTTAAATCAGCAGTATGTCCCACCGAAACTGGTGTTGTTTAACGGCATCGTGAATTCTGGTTGTGGTACGGCTCAGGCGGCGATGGGGCCTTTCTACTGCCCGACAGACCAGAAAGTGTATATCGATACGGCATTCTTTAAAGATATGCGCACTCAAATGGGCATTACTGGAGAACAGAATGCCACCGAACTTTCCCGTAATGATCAGGCGGGGGATTTTGCGCTGGCCTATGTCGTGGCCCATGAAGTGGGGCATCATATCCAGACGATTTTAGGTATTTCTTCTCAAGTACAGCAAGCACGTCAGCAAGCAAGCGAAGTGCAAAGTAATCAGCTTTCAGTGCGTCAGGAATTGCAGGCAGACTGTCTGGCCGGTGTCTGGGCTTACCATAATCATGAACGTACCCAATTTTTGGAACAGGGTGATGTGCAGGAAGCGATGGATGCCGCCCATAAAATTGGCGATGACTATTTACAGAAACGTGCTCGCGGACAGGTGGTGCCGGACAGCTTTACTCATGGCAGCAGCGCGCAGCGGGTACAATGGTTTAATACCGGCTTGAAATCCGGTCAGGTTGCGAATTGTGATACCTTCAATCAAAATATTTAAATGACTTCGATAAAAAAAAGGAGCAGATGCCACTGCTGTCCCATAGTTTGCTTTAAATAAAAAAACCTGAGTCCTAACAGTTAAAATATGAGTGCAAACAAACACTTTAACGACCAGGATTCAGGTTTTGTCACATCAGAA
>NZ_JBBCWZ010000039.1:0-29310 GCF_037145695.1 Acinetobacter sp. USHLN143 | reverse complement strand
AGCTGCAACTTCTCCAAAAAGCTTGAAAATCATTTCAAAGCCTTTGATTTAGTGTTCTTTTATATCAATAATGGATTCGTTTAATGCCAGCATACTTTTTGAAACACCACCGAAGATCTTTTAAATACAGTTTGACATGGGCAGCAACCGCAAATTCTCCTAATTTCCCTTTTAAAAATGGCTTGAATAATTTAAAAATCATCACGCCAAAGAAAAGCAGAAGAATCCACCCTAAGCTGGACCAGAATGGACTTAATAGCTGTATGGTAGAATGTTCCATATTCTAATTTTCATTTGTTTTAAGTGTTTAAATATTAATGCGTTCGCTCAATATTTAACAGGATTTCTTTTTTATCCAAACCACCGGCAAATCCTACCAGCTTGCCACTGCGACCAATCACCCGATGACAGGGTGCAATAATCGAAATCGGGTTTTTGCCATTGGCTGCACCCACGGCGCGTACTGCCTTGATATTACCCACCTGTTCAGCAATGTCACGATAGCTTCGGGTCTGTCCGTAGGGAATATTCAGTAGCACCTGCCAAACCTTTTTCTGAAAATCAGTACCTGCAAAGTCCAAAGGCAGGTCAAAAACATTGCGCTGACCAGCAAAATATTCCTGAAGCTGACGTCTGGTTTCAATCAAAACCGGATGCTGCGGATCTTCAATCAAGGTCGCCAGTTTCACCCGATTCGGCTGTTCACAGTCCCAAAGCACGGCTACCAGCGCGATTTCATTCGCGACCAGTTGTAGCTGACCTACGGGAGAATCCATATAGAGATAACTTAAGTTCATGATGGCGCCCTGTCCCAATCGCTGGAGTTCATTTTCTATATTAACCCAGTTCACCGAGACAAGCAGAAACAAATTATGAAGAGGATACTTTCATCAGCACCAGACCGGAAATGATGAGTACGGCAGCCAGCATACGCAACGCTGTAGCGGGTTCACCCAAAACCCAAATACCGATGAGAAATGAACCCACTGCACCAATCCCGGTCCAGATCGTATAGGCTGTACCTAGCGGCAAAGTACGCATCGCATAAGCCAGTAAAGCAAAACTCAGTACCATGAAGACAATGGTAATAATACTTGGGGTAAGTCTGGTAAATCCTTCAGACAGCTTCATCGAATATGCCCAAACGATTTCAAAAATACCCGCAAGAATAAGTACGATCCAGGCCATGCAGCCTCCTCCTTTTATATAAGAATCAGGCCGTCCTGACGATTTTTCCTGTAAATTCCGATACGTAATTCACAAGGGAGGTCGTTCCTCCTAGGTGTAAAAATTTGATAAAACCGCGTTTCAGCAATCTGGCTATTTTTACAAAACATCACTTATCGAGATACAACTTAACTTTGTCTTACTCAAATCTTCACGACATTCATTGCTACTCTGGTTATGGTAGATTTTGAAAATGCCAAGTCAGAAATAGTTCTAATAATCGGGCAATTCATTCACAACAATTACATGAGAATGGACTCAGAATATTAAGTTATACACATCAATTAAATTTAAACTTTGTCTGGATAAATTACATAATGAAACACAAATATGCGAGACATTGATCATTTTTTACTTGGTTGAATTATTAACTCTTGATTAACAAATAACCACTAAACATAAGGGTTATATGTAATAAAAAAGAACCCAATTCGAGTTCTTTTTATACAGATTTTGTCTAAATCGCAATCAATCAGGCTACAAACGATTACATTTTATGCAACATATCCATATGGTTATCAACATAGATATCTACACACTTATCCCTAAAGTTATCCACATATTTATGCACTTATGAGTTTTTAACGATTACAATTGAACCTGTCCCACTCTCGCTAATCCCGCACGCATTTCATCAATCACAGCTTTATAATCCGGCTTGCCAAAAATAGCTGAACCCGCCACAAACATATCGGCACCCGCTTCGGCAATTTCACGAATATTGCTTGGCGTAACACCGCCATCAACTTCCAGACGAATATCACGACCTGAAGCATCGATCAGTTTGCGTGCCTGACGCAATTTATCCAAAGTCATTGGAATAAATTTCTGTCCACCAAAGCCCGGGTTCACACTCATGAGCAGAATTTGATCGACTTTATCCAGTACATAATCCAGATAATGCAGTGGCGTTGCTGGGTTAAATACTAGACCCGCTTTGGCGCCACCTGATTTGATCAACTGTAAAGAACGGTCAATATGATCAGATGCTTCCGGGTGGAAAGTAATGATATCAGCACCTGCTTCAAGGAAATCTCCGATCATGCGATCCACCGGCTTAACCATCAAATGCACATCAATTGGCGCCTTGATCCCATAATTTTTCAAGGCCTTGCAAACACCCGCACCAAAAGTCAGGTTCGGCACATAATGGTTATCCATGACATCAAAATGGACAACGTCTGCACCTGCTTCCAACACGTTCTCGACTTCTTCACCTAAACGGGCAAAGTCAGCAGATAAAATAGAAGGGGCAATTAAATAAGGCTTGGACATGGGAGAACCTGGCTTGTTGAAATTGGATTTTTCCCATTATATCAAATCCGCTCCGGCTACTGTGATTCGATGTTGCAAGATTAAAACGCTGTGTAACGCTTTGAGGCTTATGCCGGCATCACCGCTTGGTTTAAAGTACAGGATAATGATGAATAGTGTAGAAGACTGATGAAAAGTATTGCCCATATCCAGACGCAACAAGCAGCACGAATTGCCAAACGCCTAGCCAATCACTGGAAACATAAATTTAATATTGATGAAACCGAACAAAATTTCCTGATTCATTTTCCAAATGCTGAAGTGATATTGGCTCCTGAACAGGATCATCTAACCGTAACGATTCAAAGCACAGATGAATTTACTGACCTGAATAAACTCGAAAATGTGGTTCTGGATCATCTGATCCGTATGGGACAGGAACATCTGACTGCCGACTGGCAAAGATAGGGGCTAAAAAGCCTTAGTGATCAGGGCATAGCAATGATCAGAAACTAGATACGATGATTCGCCTGATCATTAAAGGCATGGATACGCTGAATTCTTTTATCCAGTTCGAGATGTGATTCCAGATATTTTTTAAACTTCCCGATTAGGCGAATCCATTTCAGTTCGGTTTCTGTCAGGTGCCGGTCTTTTCCATCAATATTGAGAGTGAAATTTTTCATTTTTAAGGTTTGCGATTCCTCTGCCAGTATTCTGGCATTTTCCACCCGCTGCAAAAAGTTAGACAAGTGAATACTGGAAATCTGCTGTTGATGCAAATGCTGCATGGCATAGTCATCGGCATCCAGTTCAATCGCCTGCGAATATCCGGCATCGGTCAACACGACTACAGATGCGGTGACCACATCACTTAAATCTCCAGTTACCAAGGCAAAAAGTCCCGCCGCCCCCAGATTAGAAATCACTTTTTGCATGCTGTGCTTCTGTACCAGATGGCCTTGTTCGTGGGCCAATACTGCAAGGACTTCTTCATCGGTGCCGCTGATTTTCACCAGTTCATCGGTCACAATAATGGTGTTATTCGGGATGGCTGCGGCATTCATGCCCATGCTTGATCCACCTTGACGGAAAATAATTTTTGCAGGTTTTCCTACAGCAATCTTTTGTTCATACAAAGTTTTTAATCGCGTCTGTTGTTCTGCCGGGAGTGTACTTGGCTGAGTCTGGGCAATTAATTGCTGCTCTGTCCGGTTGCCTACTTCAATTAAAGTCTGCTCCGGAAGGAGCTTTGCCAGCTGTTTGGCAGTATAAGGAACCCCCCATTTTAAAATCACAATCACTGCACTAATCACGATGATCATGGAAAAGAAAATCAGGATCGGTGAACGTTCAAACTTCCAGATCGCATGATAAATATCTTTATGTTTAATGCCGAGCCAATGCGGCGCTTTGCTTAAAAATTCAATCCGACGCTCTTCAGGCAGCTCAATAATCGGTTTACGACTACCGACACCACCAATGTAGGCCATGTCCGGATAAGCAAAATAAAAATCTGCATCGCTAACTTGTGCTGGAATATCTTCATCAAGTTTCAGGGCAACCCCTTGTTGCTGATCCGGTACAATCCAAGCACGACGGGCTTCAGCGAGAATTCCATCATAAAACTTAACTTCGACAGGTCGTTTCATCACATTTACTCCTATAACGACGCATCGAAATCAAATACGTCCAGGATTTCATCAGCCAAGGCACTCGGATCAGGTTGCAAGATATGCTTCAGGTCAGTTTCATCGTCTACTACATAGAGTTCTAAGTGTTTTAACTGATATTCATATAAACGGATGACAGCCCAAGGTGTCATTAAGCCCAGACTAAGAACACGTATCATCCAGTTGCTCAGCACAATCCAGCTATAACGCCATGTCGTGACCCGTGTTTTAAAGTAACTTTGACCAAGCTCCACATGATTCCAGGTAATGAAGTATAAACGTGCAGAAATGACCGGCCAGACTAGCGCCAGACAAAGCAGATAGCTAAGCAGTAAACCCAGACTAAACAAGTTGGTGCCAATCCCGTTTACCCAATATACAACTGCTGCAAGCCAGCCAATACCAACCAGCAGGCAAAGACCCAAGGGCAGATAAATAGCAGACATAAACTTGGACCAGTTAATATTCAGCTTGAATTGCAGCTGACCAATCGATAAATGATTAAAGCAATAGCGTTTATAGAGCCAGATCATCACCGGACTAAACAGCAGCAAAGTAAAGATATTGATCAGGATGGCCAGAAATAAGACCCTATAAGCCTCACGGTTGCTGCCATTAAAATAAAAACGCACATTGCCATATTTGCTATTTCGGGCCTTGAATTTCAGCGTCATCCGAATGAGCCAGGGCAAACACAGCGCAGCGACCATTAATAAAGAACTGGTGGCAAGGATTGAATAGTTGGTCAGTACAACGGTAACCAGATACAGCTCCAGTGCAAACAGACGACCCAGCAGGATCCGGCTCGGCATGGCCACAAAGTCGAAGCGATGGTTTAAAAATTGGGTATTGCCGTAGAAGTAGCGCATACGGCGTGCTTTGGCCCAAGGGCTGTACAAGGTCAATGTCACTATGGTCAGCATCAGATTCACCATCCAGATACCAAAATATTCGGATGCACTGCCATGAAACCTGAATCCATAACGCTGATATTTCGGTCTGACCGAAGGCGTGGCTTCAGTCGAAAAACTTGAAGCAGCTGGAAATAAGGGCTCAGCAACACGAATACCGTCTGCTGTCTGCTGCATGACGACCCCAATTTTTATACTTTTATACAGCTGATATTAAAAGAAAAACCCCCAGAATGTAAAAACATTTTGGAGGTTTTTAATCTTTTTGGCTTTACTACATATGTGCAGTCTTGCTTTAAGGATTTAACTGCACGGCATGGAATTGCAAATGATCATCTACGAAACTTTGAATAAAGTAATAACCATGATCATAGCCCTGATGTTCACGCAAAGTTAGCGGCTGGTTCACGCCATCACAAGCCTGCTGGAACAGGGCTGGATTAAGCTGGTTATAGAACTGGTCTGAAAAACCCTGATCAATCAGGATATCGCCAAACAATGCGCCCTTTTCCTGAACCAAAGCGGTCGCATCATGTTTCAGCCATTCCTCTTTTTCAGTACCCAAATAATTCGAGAATGCTTTGTCTCCCCATGGGCACTGACTCGGCGCACAAATTGGTGCAAAGGCTGAAACAGATTTAAATTTTTCTGGATATTTAAATGCCAGAGTCAATGCGCCATGACCACCCATAGAGTGGCCGAAGATGCCGATCTTGCCGGGATGGATTACGAACTCCTCAGTAACCAGTGCATAGAATTCATCGACAATAAAGCTTTCCATCTGATAATGTTCAACCCAAGGCGCCTGGGTAGCATTGATATAAAAACCTGCACCCTGACCGATATCCCAGTTGTCGCCTTCTGCCACGCCTTCACCACGTGGTGAGGTATCAGGTGTAATCAAAATCAAGCCAAGCTGTGCCGCCAAACGTTGTGCATGCGCCTTGATGGCAAAGGTTTCTTCGGTACAGGTCAAACCAGCCAGATAGAATAATGCAGGACAGCTGTGACCTTCTAAAGCTTGAGGCGGCAGAAAAATGCCAAACTTGGTCGGGGTTTTAAGATAGCGCGAATCAAAACGATAAATCCGCTGTTCACCTTCAAAGCTTCTATTGTTCTGTATAAGTTCCATGGCTATTCCTTATTATTACAACCGGTCTGTGGATGACATTGATCTAGGGAGATGATGTCGCCGTAGTGGTCTGTGGAAATAAACGTTGCTCCAGTTGCGGCAACATCAATTCCATATTCTTACCAATCACCCATTGCGGTTCTGATGGCTCAAAACCTTGAGCTGATTCCCATTTTGCTACGGTATCTGTGGCCTGTGCGAAAGCGCTTTGCAAGCTGCTATTTTCACGCATGGCTTCATCAAAGAACGCACGACCAAAATAGGTATAATCCGCTTCATTCGAACAGCCAAAAGACTGCCGATCAGCTGCCGAAGCCGTAATCACCAAGGTATTGTCATTCTGTAAAGCAGAAGCAAAACTGCCTGAAAAACAGGCCGAGATTACGATCACGCGCCAACGTATGCCTGATGCATCTAGTGTTTCACGCAACCATTTTGGATCAACCTGCGCCAGATCCAGTGGGGCATTTTCCATTTCAAATACATTCGGCAAACCGTGAGAGGTCATATATAAAAATAATACGTCACTTTCACGGTTCATCTGCTGCCCCATACGGCGCAATGTCAGCTCCATACTGGTTTTGGAAGCAATCGGCATAGTGGTACGTGTCGCTGGGTGATTGACCAAGGCAATCGATCGGCCAAAAGTACCAAAACGGGTATCAAACTGCTCTTTAATCCGCTCAACTTCAGAATGGAATACATCCTGATAGCTCGCTCCAGCTACTCCCATGAAATACCAGTGTGACTGTGCAAATTCACCATACTCGATATTTTCCAGCGCTTTATTCAGCAAAGTTGGCTGGGCATAGAAAGCATCTTCGGCAAAACTCGGTGGAATTTCTTCGACTTTCCAGATCGGCTGATCTTTGACTGAAATCTGCCAAACTACTAGCGTAAACAAAGTCGCCAGCATAATCAGCGCACGTTCCCACCACGGCCATTTTAATTCATGTGAAATCACCCAGACCACTGCCAGACTTTGCCAGACAAACAGCATGACAAAGAGCGTTGGAATATAGTCGTAAAGGATATAAGGCAGATAATCCAGATCACCCAGATACTGAATCAGACACTGGAACAGCATGATATGGGTATCTAACACCAACCATAACAAGGCTGGCACCAGCATCAAGCGTGGATTATTGACCCGTTGCGACAGAAAAATACCGACAATCAGGGCAATAAAAGGCCAAAGCGCATAACTGATCAAACCTTGAGAGTTAAAATCTCCCATACGGCCTGAACTGAGCCAGCTAAACAAACTGTTGGCGCAGCCACCCAAGATCCCCCAGAACACCAGTTGCATGATGGATGGACGGACCAGTTGTAAAGAACGCCTCGACCCCAGAAATAACCACATCCCGGCAATTTGGTTGCTCTTAAAATCGTGCCAAAAATTAATGGAGGGTTTAAAGTCGATCATAGGATTTCAAGGAGATGAGTGGCTCGCTAATGTGCTGAATAAGTTTATGCTTGATAAGCATTTAATCAATGCTAATTTTAAATATATAACAAATCTTTGCTTAATAAAGAAGCCATTATCCTATTCAGCTACAAGTTCATGCTGAAAATACGCATCAAAGCGACAAGCATCGCCTTGCCATTGATGATTTGGCTCTTTTCCGGCTAAAAATACCGCCAGACGCGGACGTTTGACCACAACACGTTTGCCAATTTTCTGCGCCAGTTCTAAAAGGTTATCGCCCAGATCCATTTCACCATCTTCAGGTAATAACATATGCAACAGCTGCATCTGTTTTTTGACCTGTGCCTGCTTTTTGACTGCCTGCTGATTTTGATCCCGCTGTGGGAACATTGGATCAAGATAAACCACATCAACAATCTGCTGCTGCTCGGCCTGCTGTTTTAAATAATCGGCTGAATCAGAAAAGACCAAATGAATCCGTGATACGATCTGACTCAGGAATGTGTCCGCTTGTGCACGCATATGGGTATCTTCAAGCAAGGTGAATAGAATCGGATGCCGCTCAACCAAGGTCACTTGCGCACCTAAATGCGCCATCAACAGACTGTCATGTCCTAGACCCGCAGTCGCATCGACTAAGCTTGGTTTTTCACTTAAATTACAGGCGCGTGCAATCATTTCTGACTTTAAAGATGCACGTTTTAAACGCCCGGTTTCCGCTTGCCAGTCCGGTTGCATCTTCATGCCGTTGGCACATAACCAGAGTCCGTCAGCATCGACACAGAGTGCCAGTTCAGGATTTAAACGGAAAAAACGTGCATTGAGTTTTTCAACAGTTTCAATCTCGACCTGCACCCCACGAGAAGAAAGCACAGCCTCAAAGTGCTGTGCTTTCTCTTGATAGTCAGATTCGGTATATAAGCGAATCGCGCTTACCATAGTTTCCAACCCGTATAGGCAAATAATAAAATTAGCAGACCCGAAGCAATACGATACCAGGCAAAGATCATAAAGTCGCGTTTGGCCACATAAGCGACCAGCGCTCGGATTAATATCAATGCCGAGATAAAGGAAACCAGAAGCCCAACTCCGATCACGGTCCAGTCTTCAGTCGTATTTAAGACATCATAGCTTTGATAAAGATCCAGCAGGCCAGCACCGATAATGACCGGAATACCCAAGAAAAATGAGAATTCAGTCGCTGCCTTACGGGACACACCTAGGAACATTGCACCGATAATGGTTGCGCCTGAACGGGAAGTACCCGGTATCAAGGATAGAACCTGAATTAGGCCAATCCAGATCGCATCTCTAATGCTGAGTTCTTCAACTTCATGGACACGGACTTGTGGTGGATTCTTTTCAATCCAGATAATGATCAGACCACCGACAATTAAACCAATGGCAATCGCAATATCATTAAACAGTAATTGTTTGACGGTTTGTCCCAGCGTCAGACCAATCAATATAATCGGAATAGAAGCCAGAATCAGGCCAATGCCTAAACGGCGACCTTGCGGTTCACCGCTGACAATCCCGGTCGCTGCACCCCAAAGACGTGCCCAATATTCATAAATAACGGCAGCAATTGCCCCCATCTGGATCGCGATGACGAATACATCACTCTTTTCCTTGGTCCAGAAATTCATTAATTCTGATGCCAAAATCAAATGGCCGGTACTGGAAATAGGCAAAAACTCGGTAATGCCTTCGATAATACCCATGATGGCCGCTTTGAGTAGCAGTAAAAGATCCATGCTTTATCCTAATTAATTATGCTTTGCCTTGTTCTGGAATTTTTTTCCACGCGTTATCGCGTAAATATACGGGTAATGCCAATTCTGCACTCACCCAGTTTTCTACTTGTGCCGCTGCACGTGCAATGCTGGCGATATCCTGTGCGGTCGCATGCACATCTTTATAAATTGAAGTTTCGCTTTGTACCAGTTCAGCGCCTGAGCCGACCGGGGTAAAGCGTACAGCTTGGCTGCCTTCTGCATAACTTAACAGTTGCTCATCATCAACCGGTTGCATAATTCCTTGTGCATCCACTTGATAGCTCGCGATATAGACTTCGCTCATGCGCGCATCCAATACCGCAGACACTTCAGTCAGACCGTGCAAGCGGTAGGCTGCTTGTGCCAAAGCCTGCAAAGTCGACACCGGAATTACCGGCACATCATTTGACCAAGCCAAGGCCTGAGTCACGGCAGCATTAATACGCACACCGCTAAAAGAACCCGGACCACGACTAAAGGCAATCGCGGTCAAATCAGCAATGGCCAGTCCAAGAGCTTGCAGACCTTGTTCAATCATCGGGAGAATCGTTTGCGTTTGTGCCTTGGCGCGCGCATCAAGCTGAAAAAATAGTTCTTGAGTATCATCGATTACAGAGACGGAACACTGCTCATTGGCAGTCTCCAATGCCAGCACTTTCATGCACAACCTTAATTCAGAGAATATAAAAAACGCGGATATGATACTCCACTCATATCCGCTACGCGAGATTTTCCCGAAACAGATACAAAAATGCCTAGAAAATCTAGGCTTATGATTCAATCAATAAAAGAGTGCCTTAGAGTTGCACTTCTTCCAAGTCCTGAAATTTCTGAAAATGCTCGGCATAATGCATGGCGCTCATTGTTAATTTTTGAATACTGTCATCATCTAGCGTTTTCACCACTTTACCGGGTGAGCCCATCACCACAGAATTGTCTGGAATGACCTTGCCTTCTGGAATCAAGGCATTAGCACCAATAATACAATTCTTGCCAATCACGGCATGGTTCAAAATGACAGCCTGAATCCCGATCAGGCTGTTATCTCCAATGGTACAGCCATGCAGCATAGCCTGATGCCCAATTGTCACATAATTGCCAATATTCATCTCGATACCGGCATCCGTATGCAGTACTGTATTTTCCTGCACATTGCTAAAGTCACCCAATTTAATTTTACTGTTATCTGCACGTACTACGGCACCGAACCAGATACTGACCTGCCGCCCAAGTTCAACTTTCCCAATCACTGTTGCCGTTGGTGCCACCCAGCCATCCCAGGGCTGATGTATAGCGGTGGGCATATGTCCTTGAAATTTGTACAACATTGATAAAATCCTATTCAATGGTTAAAAAAATTTGGAGCGTTTAAACGTTGGAGAATTAAGCAAGAATGGCCAGTCTTTTTTATAATCCAGCCCATATTGAAATAAAGAAATCAGCATACGTGCGGTCAATCCCCAGACCACTTCATTTTCTACCCGCATACTCGGAAAATATAAAGATTGCTGGGCAAAACGAACTTCATAAGGCGTGGGCGTCACTTCAAGCAAATGCTGCAATGAAGCAAAGAAAATCCGGTCAATTTCCGTCGGTTGTGGAATCAGCTTCACTTGCGGAGGAATCAGTCCCACAATCGGTTTGACCAGCATGCCATTGCGGGCTTTTTGCATGGGTAAATCACCCATTAAATGCACATCAAAAGGATTGAGTGCCGTTTCCTCATAGGCTTCCCTTAAAGCCACCACAATATTACTGGTATCTTGTGGATCGCGCTTGCCACCTGGAAATGAGACTTCTCCGGCATGATTATTCAAATAAGCTGAACGGCGCGTCAGCAATACTTTCGGGTCAGCTTCATCTGTAATTGCAATTAACACGGCAGCATGCGCAGATCGAATACGCTTGGAAAAACGTAAGCGTTGCTGCAACCTTTGTGTCAATTCACATGCATCCATTCTTTCAACTCTGACGATGATCATAATTTCATCATAGCTGATTTTAGTCGGGGCGGGAGAGAAATGATGCCAAATTTTGCTTTTTCAGTTATCCTGAGCATACTTTTATCATTGATGATGAATATGAACTTCTGTGTGAATTGTGGACATAAAACCACTGCTAAAATTCCTTTGGGCGATCAGCAAATTCGCAGCGTATGTGATTCATGCGGCTCTATTCATTACATTAATCCGAAAGTGATTTGTGGCACTTTAGTCCTGTTCGAAAACAAAGTACTGTTGTGCCGTCGTGCCATTGAACCACGCTATGGCTTATGGACTTTACCTGCCGGCTATATGGAACTGTTTGAAACCATGGAGCAAGGGGCTGCCCGGGAAACCCGCGAAGAAGCCGAAGCTGAAGTAGATATTGAACAGTTGTACTGTATGTATAACATTCCACGTATTGGTCAGATTTATGTGCTATTTAAAGCCAATCTGATTGATGGAAAATTTGGTGCGGGTGAAGAGACCATCGAAACACGTTTATTTGATGAAGCAGATATTCCCTGGACCGAACTAGCCTTCCCGAGTGTAGAACACACCCTCAGACATTATTTTGAAGATCGTAAAAGCAACACTTTCCCAATGCATCTGGAAACCTTAGGCACACGTCTAGACCACACGGGTTAAATCTAATCTGTATAAAAAATCCCATACTAAGATGGGATTTTTTTTATTTCTAAGGAATATTATTTGGCTTTGACTTGATAGCAATCCGCGAGCTTAAACTCAACCGAACCACCGTTTAATTTTGCCAGGCTAATATCTGCCGGTGTTTCACCCTCATTGTTATTATTATAAACTTTTTGAAAACTGGCATAGGTATTGGCCCATTGTACCCCATCACCTGCCGAATTCAGGAAAGTTACACGCCCATTCTGGCCGACATTAGTATCTAACACATTAGACAAATTGAGCAGTGCACCACCGACCACAATCGAATCCCTAGAATCCGGTGAAGACTGGATACGTGAGTCTACCCCTACCAATGCGCCATTGATATTACCAAACTTTTCATTGGCCAAAATCAGGCGCATGGAAACCGCTTTATCAGCCACAAATGCACGTCCCAAAGTTCCAAGGCGGTATTGTGGTATGCCTTGATGATCTAAGAGTATATCTGCCAACACATCACCCTGACAGCCATTCACCGGATCAGTCGCGAAATTGCTGGAAGATTGCATATTGGTGCGTACATCACCATTACTGTCAATTACGATTCCTAAAGTAATTGGGCTGACAGTGGTATCTGTAAATTTAAATTCCAGATTGGCATACATTGGGAAGATATATTTCTCCTTATCTGCCACGTTCTGTGCTGTTTTAAAGACCTGACGATCCAGATAACTAATTGGGAAAATCTTATAGAGATCAATGCTTCCCATATAGTTTTCACCATCGGCCTGCAAACGCCACAACCCCAAATTGGCTTGATCGGAAGTATCCAGCGTTTTTTTGTCAGTCACCATCTTATAGAAAGCTTCTTTACCTGCGATCACATAATCATTCAATAATCTGCCTTGATACAACTCAAGCGGAGTCGCATTATTTGCAACATTCAAGCGGTAAGGCGTGTTAATGATTTTACTGGTTGGATGAATCCATGAACTTTGCGGATCAGCGGTCATTTGTACCGGTTTCACCTTACGGATGAGTTGAGCATTAATCCCCCCTAAGGAAGATAAATTTTCTTTAGCCAATGTTAACTGGGTATCACGCCATTGCAGGCCGCTGCCAAAGGTATAGCCCTGGCGATCGGTAATCAGCATAAAATGGCCAAATAAATATTTAGTATTCTTATTCTTAATATCACAAGGGTTTTGATTACAGCCCACCAGTCCATCTGAACCGGTCAGGTTACTTCCAATCACGCCTGAAGTTGAGAATAATGAAAATTCTGGCTGATACACGGCTGCGTTGGCAATCATCACCAGCTTTTTAACTGTGGCAAAAGCCACCTCATCCGAAATTGTGCTGATATCAACAAAATCTTTAATTTTGGTCGCCAAATCGGCATCCATCAAATTGATATTCTCACTGGTTTTCGCCAGGTCTTTACGCATCTCTTCAGTAATATACAAAGGTTGTACATCAGATGGATTAATAATACGCCCTTCTTCTAGCGCCAAAGCTTGCAGAATTTTAACCAGACGCATGGCCACCTGAACGGTAGGATCATTAGGCACCAAATCCCCTACCGGACGTCGAGCAATCCCAGTTGCAATATCGATGACACTTAAACGCGGCAGCTGGGTCTGGGCACTAAAACTAGCATAATCGCTGAGTTTAATTTGACCTAAATTAATCTTGCGCGAAGCAAAACTTTGAATATAAAACTCAATATTATCCGTCTTTTGACAGGTTCCAGAAGCAACCCCGTTTTTACTATCAAATAACGTAATAAAGGTATTTTCTGTATCGCTACTACAGTTAAAGTTCAAACCATCAAGCGGATATTCCAGCCCCCATTCCACACAGTTAGTTGTACCTGGGGTACAAGTACCATTGGTCGTGGCTTCATCATTTTTTTCTGGAATGACATTGGCACTTTCCCCACCACACCCACTCAGTGCCGTTAAAAGTGTGGTTAAAGCAAATGGAAATAATATTTTATTTTTCATCTTTTTGTACTCGAATAGTCCTTATCGAATGGCGACTAATTTTAGTTGTCCATGATTTGTCAGCATCTTGTCTTCAACATCTATCGCGGAGGCCAAAGGCGTCAATAATACATATTCAGTTTGTGCCGGAATCTGAAGAACCCCTTCGATACGCTCATGTTGAATAATATTCGCCTGACCTTCCTGATTTTTAAAACCGCCCGCTCCTTCAAGCACACAGCCACGACTGTCTAAAAACACAACAAAAGGCCAATAATACGTTGGATTTTTCTGGCTAGAGGCATAAGAGTTGATCTGAATATTCTGGATATCGGATTGAAGCTTTACCACTTCAAAATCAAATTCATCTGCTTTAAGAGGTGCACGTGGCCAGAGGTTAACTGCTTTTTTAAGGCTGATTTCTTTCGCTTTTTTAATTTTCTTATCATTAAAACACTGCTTGCCCAAGCTCTCGATGGTCTCCGGCTGTGAAATACGATAATAACTTTGAGCCAGTACTACAGGACCGGAATCTACTTCTGGCGTTTGAAACAAGGATTTTAATACAGATTGTCCCACCCCTTTTTCACGTTCAATTGTCTGGATCCGAGTAGTTCCGATATTTTTATCTACTACTCCTTCGGGCATGCTATAGAAACGTTTTTTACCTTCCAAATTAAATTCTTTATTTTCCAGATACTCACTATCCACATATTCAATACCTTCAACCCGGCTAAATCCCAGTTTGTGTATGTTAGCAACAGAAGATTCAGTTCCAGCATCAGGATTTTGAATAGCTTGAGATTCCGGTTTTAATTGTGGTTTAGACTGAATCTTTTCTTGCGCGGTATGTAATTGTACTGGTTGTACTGGTTGTATTGGTTGTACTGGTTGTACTGGTTGTACTGGTTGTACTGGTTGTACTGGTTGTACTGGTTGTACTGGTTGTACTGGTTGTACTGGTTGTACTGGTTGTACAACCATATTATGGTCATGCTTAAGTTTAACTTGCCTATTTTCTACGACGGGCAATTTTTCTATGTTTTGTCTTACAGTTACAGGCTGAACTATTGCAGCTTCTACTTTTTTCAACAATCGAGATTTGTCTTCAGTTTTTTTCTCTGCATTATTACGGGGTACGACTAATGGTCGGCCATCTGGACCAATAATCGTAATAAATTCTTTAGCGCTTGTATAAAAAGACACGGATACCAGATTTAATGCCAGTACCGCTGTCAATCCAACGTTCCTTGTCTTGATCATTTTTCCCTTACCAACGCGTGCGATAGTTCAAACCTAAAATTGTAATTTTGGTATCTGTTTTTACGTTTAAACCTGCATATGGGTTTAATAACAGGTTATTTACCCCTGTCTGGTTGGCTAAGCTACTGGTATTTGCTGGAATCTGATCTTTGCTACGCAAGAAACCAATTGATAGATCCAGATCAGTGTCTGCATCAAAACGGTAACCCACACCTAAACCAAATAACTGTGCACCATTGATCGGTACCATGGTATTACGCTTATTTTTTGGAATAGCACTGGTCCGTGGTTCATAACCTGCCCGAAGCTTCAAACGGTCTGTAGCGGAATACTCCATCCCGATACCAAAGTTCCACGGCGATTCAAATCCCATCGGTAAAGCCAAGGTTGAGTCAGTAACATTGGCAGACAAAATTTTGGCAATTTTTAGGGCTGAAATGGTACGATCAAATTCGAATTTAAATTCGTCCCAGACCTTGTAATCTGTCCAGCCAATATCAAAATTCACTTGCAAATCTGGCATCACTTTATATTTGATACCTGCCTGAAAATGCGCCGGATATTCAAAATCCTGCGACACCAGACCAGATTCACTCGATGGTATGTAATTAGGAAATCCAAGAATTGCAGCCAGAATCTGGCCGGTCGGTGAGGTCATTAAACCTTTAATCATTTCCTGAGGAGCTTTGGCATTATCAATATGATATTTACCTTTTAAGCGCATTTTTGCAGCACTTTGGTACACCATACCAAAACTAAAGTCTTCGCGCGGTTCCCACAATATTCCCAGGTTATAACTTGGGCTTAAGTTCTGCTCAAGCTCCAGTTGCATTTGACCAAACTTGCCAAATGGGTTCATCCCCTCATCCGCATTACAGATCCCGAGCAAAAGAATATCTGTAATAATGTCGGAATTTTCTTTAAACGGCGTACACACGACTTCGTCGATCATACGCAACATCCCAATCAACTCATTCGGGAAACGCAAGTCCGTTTTCATCCCGATGGCTTGATAAGACATCCCGATAGAAGCACCAATCGACAGTTGGTCATTGACCTCATAACCGATGGATGGTGACAGATAGGTAATCCGCTCTAAAGCAACCTGCTGTCCCATAAAGTTTGCCGGGTTCCCATCTTCATGACCAAAACCTGCCATGAGAGGAGCATAAACAGCAGTCGCATAAGTGGCTTTCGATCCAGGGGGATTGTATGCGATCCCCATCGTGGGTGCAGTCAAAGGAAGACCTTCGCCTAAATCCACTATTTTTTTCAGAAAAGGAACATACAGGCTGACATATTCCACATCGCCTTTGACTGGGCCTTTAAAATCGGTACACAAATCAGATGAAACTTCAGGACCGTCATTACAGACAATAGGATCATCAGAATAGCCAAATACGTTATATCCGGCCGGTACTGAAAACTCACGCTGGATATCAAAATTAGCCACAATGATTTGCTGTTCGGTTTGCAGACCATCAATTTTAGTCAGTGCAGCCGGGTTAAAGTGGATGGCATTGACCCCTGGAGGATCTGCGGTGACGGCATTCCCCATGGATAGTGCACGTAAATCAACTGAAAGGTTGGTTCCCAATTGTGCAAAGGTATAACTTGAACAGCCCGCAAGAATAATTCCTGTTAATAACGGGCTAAGTCGAATGTTTTTCATACGACACCCCTATTAACTAATTTTTTTACCAAAACCTAAAATATCAAGTGGGAATGACAGTCCCAACGAAACATCCGGTGCATCTTCGGTCAGCCCTAGGCCAACGGTACCATTAACAATTGTTTCTGGAGAAACTCGCACCCCTAAGGAAATTGCAAAGGTAGAACTGGTCTGATCTGCAGCAGAATAACTTTCACCAGTGTTATAGTTAAATTCCGCACCAGTATTAAAGCTTTGCTGATAGGACATGGTCATCGAAACATCATAGTTAAATGAATATGCGAAACCAAAGGCAAAGCCTCCACTAACACCAGGTTCAAACTCCTCAATAATCCGGCTACCTCGACGCTGATTCAGGCCCGATTCTTTAAAACCATAGTTCGCAGAAACCGATGCAAACAATACAACTGGGTCAATGTATTTACGTGTACTAGCACCCACTCCAGCAGAGTAATAGCCCTTTCCTGCTGCCAGATCTGTCGCGGCATTAATTTCATAAGGGCTATCACCGGTTTTAGTTGATAAATTACCAAATAAAATCAGAGGCAGACGACCTGCTTTTAGTGGGAAGGGCTCCCAGCGAGCACCCAGACTAATATCACCCAAGCCTGCCGTAGACGTATCTTTTAACAAGTCAGTTTTAGCCACTAAAGGTAGGGATGCAGTCAAGGTCAGGTTATCTTTCACGCCATATTGGAAAGTGAAAGTATTAGTCATACTATGTGTTGCATTTTCTTGAACACGTAGTTGATACAATTGGCCCTGTGCCATTTCTATATCAAGTTGGGTGTCTCGATAATAGGTATAATCAATATCGTAATATGATGAAATTTCGCCTTGTTTTATCAGAGAGTATTGGCGTTCATTTGACGTAAACACTTCTTCCAGGTTAGCTGCTTGAGTAGCATCTCCTTCTTGTTGCTGTAAAGCTTGAGATGCATCTACTACTTGGTTAGCCTGAGTCTCTACAGGTGCTGCTGTTTCCACGACAGCCTCTTCAACCGCTTCATATTCACCTAGTTCTGACTCTTCTGCAGCCTGCGTTTCGACTTGCCTAGTTTGATCGGGTACAGATGCAGCAGTTTCAACGACAACTTCTTCATCAACTGTTTCGTATTCACCTAGTGCTGGTTCTTCTGCAGCAAATGCAACGCCCATTACCATTTGAATGCTCAGTGCCAAGAACGTCTTGTTCATCCATTTACTGTTCATATCCATTTCACCATTTTAATTTTTATTACTGTTTTTCGTTTTATTTATTCTTGTAATACAGTCTCAGGAAGTTATGTTGATATTCCCCAAATTGTTCTGACTCTGTATTACGATTACGGTCCATACGGATCGTAGAAGCTTTATCAGCAATTTTGTCCATATAAAATTGTGGATACTGCATGTCAACCAAGGCATAGCGATTGATCGTAGCATCTTCTACATGACGCATATCTGATTCTTTTAATGCTAGAAAATTTTTGCGATATTGTTCAGGTACATTAATCAGGAACAAAGTGTTATTTTCCCAAATATCCTGAAAACGCCGTTCCTCAAAACTGATATTACCAAGTGCCGGATCTGCAACATAAACCCGGCCATTTTTATAACCTTTATAAACTACAAAATGCTTAAATCCCGCATAAGAAATCGGAACAATGGCAGGCTGATCTTGATTGACTAAATCTTTGAACTCTCCTCGATAGCCTCCACTTTCCAACCCTAAGGCTGAAACAAAGCGCTTCATATCAAGCAGAGAAAAACTACGGCGTTCAACAATTTTATCCGTTTCACCGAATTTCATTAGCCCACTCATGACTTGCTGCTCATCCAGCTGCGTACCGACATAACCATTGAGGAGGGTCGTCAGTGCTGCCGAACCACAACTATAATCATAAGCTTGACGTACAATGCCCTGAAACTGATCTAGAAGTGCCGGTTTTACTTCTACAGCTTCACGGTGCATACGCACAAAAGAGTCATTTCTTGAATCAAGAACTTCAGTATAGTGAACAGCCCCATTCGGCTGTTTTTTGATATCCAGAGCTTCTTTGGCAGCGTAATACATCAATGCCGAGCCCAACGCGATCTCTAACATAATTATTAACTTTTCTTATAATGGGCATGATGTGCCTATTTTTCTTTTTATAGAGCATTCACTCTACTTCCCTGTAACTAGAAAGATACCTGCTTTTTCAAAAAAATACAGTATTTTTTTTATTTTTTAGATAAGTGAGATAGTCATAAAAAAGCGCGTGTAAACACGCGCTTTTTTTTAAAAATAAAGATTAGTGGCCCGAAATAGTAATAATTGCGCCTTTAGTATAACTACCCTGAGCTTGAGAGTAGAAAGTTTGTAAACCTTGGACTTCCATATCACCAATTGATGATCTTGCTTCACGGTTACCTAAATGAATACCTTTAATGTATTGGTCTTTCGCCCCAGTATCATTACTTACAATACGAACATGCGCTGCCTTACCTAACTGAGCTGTAGTACCTACATAAGCATCGTTATATACAGAAATATCCTGGCTAATAGTTAAATCGTTTTTAGTTGCATCTGCGATTTTGATACTTTCAACAAAAATCTCACCAGCTTCACGTGTAGTCACTGGCGTTGTGCCTGCAAGCCCCACTGCTTTATTTTTAGACGAGTTATCTAAAATACCTAGGTTTTTAATTTCTAGACCACCAACCATTTTAGTATTCATCTTGATCATTGCACCTTGTGGAGCAGCACCCAGTTGAATATTGGCATTTATCACACCAGTTTTAACGTCAAAACCACTAATGATGTCGTTTACAACACCGGCACCACCTCGACGAATTGAATCTGGATCATCTGCACCAGATGCAGTTACACCAATTCGGCCAACTTTGATATCCAGACCAGATACTTGTGCAGCAACATTAATGAAAGGATTACCAGCACCAGCATCTGAATCAATCACCAAGTCAGCAAGGTTACGGGATGCAAGTAAATAGGCACCATTATTGTCATAATTGGCACCGATTACTACACCATAATGTTCTGTAGTTGTAGGATTTACACGATCAGCATCTGTAATAGCAGTATCACTGGTACCACGAATTACGATCGCACCTGCTGTAGAAGTACCTCCGAAACCCGCCTCATCTGCAACACCTTTTGGCGCTAAACCATCGTTATCATGGATAAATAATTTTTCAATAGCAATTTTCGAGATGCCGATACCAATTGTCAAACCGTCTTGACCCGTTGTTTCGCTTAGAGATGCATCATCCATTGCTTGCATCGCCATCGCATTGGCACTAAATGCAACTGAAGTCGCTAAAACTAATTTTGTAAATTTTTTCATTGTTTACTCTCCCAAGAGTACTATTTTTTTGGTTGTGAATTACTCAGTGTTTAGGCTGTATTTTTTATTTTCTGACAGCTTAAGCATCTTTCCTTGAGTAATTTGCTAGCCCACTTAAATTAGCGTCGAGTCAGTTTTTGATCAACTGTTGTTGGTCGCAATCTGTCGCTTACCGATAAACGGTATTTCATGATTTAAAAATATTTTCCTGACTTCTTGATATAAAATAGTGAGTCATATTGAACTCTCTATAACTGAATGACCGAAGCTCTCTATCATCGTCCCTTAAAGTTTGAATCACATCTAGTTGCAGATCTATTATCCGCATTGAAGACATTAGATCATCTGGTGTATTTAAATAATAATGGTCAGCCTTTTATTGCCTGCTGCGCTCAAGAATATTTTGTTGCGCAGACATCACAAATTCAGTCTTTTAAAAGAATAGGGATTGAACAGTATCAACCCAGCCCATCTGAATTTAATTTAGTGATTAATGCATTAAAAACTCCTCAAGAGAATGGCTTTCATGGAGGCTATGTTGGCTTTATCGGCTACGATTATGCGGCTCAACAATATATTCAGTATCCAGATCGTCCTCAACCTGGTTTATTTATTGGTCAATTTTCTTCCTACATTAGACCAACCCCTGATGGCTGGATGTTCTATAGTGATGATCCACAGGCAGAACAGATTTTCAATCATATTCAAAACCTACTTAATCAAGATAAAATTCACCCGACATTTCATTTAAAAAATCCTTGTACCTCACGCTGGACCAAATCTGTCTATACTCAGGCTTTTCAGAAAATTCAGGACTATATTGTTGCAGGTGACTGCTATCAGATTAATCTAACCCAAGAATTTAAAGGTCGTGCCCAAGGCTCCCTCTTAGCCACTGCCCAAGCATTCTGGACATTAACCGAAGCGCCCTATGCGGGTTATTTACGTATTGGTGATTTTGAATTACTCAGCTGCTCACCCGAGTTATTTATTGACTTCGAAAAAAATCGGAAAATTATCACCAAACCAATTAAAGGCACCATGCCACGCTATACAGATCCAGTGCTGGATGAACAATCTAAACAAACATTAAAAGCATCGGAAAAAGATCAGGCAGAAAATGTCATGATTGTGGATTTATTACGTAATGATTTAAGTGTGTATGCGGAAACAGGTTCGGTTAAAACACCCAAATTATTTAATATCGAAAGTTTTAATCAAGTACACCATATGGTGAGCGAAGTTGAAGCGACCTTAAAAGCAGATATCAATCCTTTCGAGGTGTTAATGTCAGCCCTACCAGGTGGCTCAATTACGGGTGCACCTAAAATTCGTGCCATGCAGATTATTGCTGAACTGGAAGGTGCAGCACGTGGGGCTTATTGTGGATCAATGGGTTATTTTAATTTTGATGGTACCGGTTCCTGGAACATTCTGATTCGTTCCATCCAAAAATATCAAGAAGATGTTTCTTTATGGGCGGGTGGTGGTATTACCATTTCTTCGGATTGTGATGCAGAATATCAAGAATGTTTTGATAAAGTTTCAGCGATGCTGGATCTGTTAAATACGTGGTATCAGCCTAAATAAATAAAAAGCGAATCATTTGATTCGCTTTTTTCTACAAATCCACCCTAACCCTCCTTTACTCAAAGAGGGAACTCCTCCCTTTTCAAAGAGAAGCTAGGAGGGATTTTAATCACACCAAAATCTCATTTTTTAGCGTATCGACTAAACGCTGATTTTGCTCATCTGTACCAATGGTAATTCTTAAGAACTGGTTAATACGTGGCTTGTTAAAATAACGCACGATAATGCCACGTTCACGCAACTCCCTTGCAAGCTCGCCTGCATCCGTAGATGGCAATGAGGCAAAAATAAAGTTGGCACTCGATGGTAAAACTTTAAAACCAAGCTCATTTAATTGAGACACCAACTTTTCACGACTGACGATAACTTTCTGATTCTGTGCTTCAAAGTAGGCCTGATCTTCAAATGAAGCGACCGCTGCAGCAATCGCAAAACGGTCCATCGGATAAGAGTTAAAGCTGTTTTTGACTGCTTCAAGTGCTACAATCAAATGTGGCTGGGCAATCGCGAAACCTACTCGCAGACCTGCAAGAGAACGTGACTTCGATGTGGTTTGACACACGACTAAATTTTCATATTTCTCAACCAGCTTGACTGCTGATTCGGCACCGAAGTCGACATAGGCTTCATCAATCACCACCACTGAATCCGGATTGGCTTGCAGAATTTCCTCAATCGCCGCTAAGCCCAGATCAATACTGGTCGGTGCATTAGGGTTAGTGATAATAATGCCACCATTAGCTTGTTTATAGTCATCTACCACAATTTCAAAGTCATCATTGAGTGGCAAGATTTTGGTTTTGACGCCAAAAAACTGACTATAAACCGGATAGAAACTATAAGTAATGTCTGGATAAAGGACAGGCTGTTCTTGAACAAAAAATGCTTTAAAGATATGTGCCAAAACTTCATCTGAGCCATTGCCGACAAAGACGGTTTCAACAGGTACATGTTGCTGTTTAGCGATTGCCTGTTTTAGCTCTGATGCATCCGGGTCAGGATACAGACGCAAAACATCCGCCGAATTCGCAAGTACCTTTTGAACTGCTTCTACCACTTTGGGTGATGGTGGATACGGATTTTCATTGGTATTAAGTTTTAAAATATTCTGGATTTTTGGTTGTTCGCCTGGGGTATACGGTTCTAATTCACGTACTTCAGGACTCCAAAAACGCATTTGTTCTGTTGTGATATTCATTTTATATTCTCTTTAAACCCTCTCCTAACCTCTCCCTGAGCCATATATGGCGCAAGAGAGGAATTTTCATTAATAAAGACACAAGATTTTTGTGGTTTAAATTCTCCTCTCCTTTTAGGAGAGGGTCAGGGAGAGGTTGTAATGCTATTTATGATTGATAACGATAACGTGCTGACTGTGCATGTGCATCCAAGTTCTCTTGTTGCGCCAAGATATCCGCAGTTTTTGCTAAAGTTTTTACACCTTCTTGTGAGCACATGATCAAACTTGAACGCTTCTGGAAATCATAGACACCAAGTGGCGATGAAAAACGCGCAGTACCTGAAGTTGGCAAGACATGGTTTGGCCCGGCACAGTAATCACCAATGGCTTCAGGCGTATAACGACCCATAAAGATTGCACCTGCATGACGAATGCTATCAGACATTGCTTCTGCATCATCTAAACATAACATCAAATGCTCAGGCGCTACCTGATTAATCAAATCTGACGCTTCTTGACGGTCTTTTACCAAGACTAAAGCACCACGATTGGCAATCGAAGTACGGGCAATTTCCGCCTTCGGTAATGTTGCCAAGTGCATTTCAATCGCCTGTTCAACGGCATTTAGCAACTGTTCATCTGGTGTGATGAAAATGGCTTGTGCCACAGTGTCATGCTCAGCTTGCGAAAGTAAATCCATCGCCAGCCATTCAGCATTATTTTGGCCTTCGGCATATACCAGAATTTCAGAAGGCCCTGCAATCATATCAATCCCGACTTGACCAAATACTGCTCGCTTCGCAGCCGCCACAAAACGGTTCCCCGGACCTGTGATTTTATCAACCGGTGGGACAGTTTCGGTACCATAAGCCAATGCCGCAACTGCTTGCGCGCCACCAATCGTAAAGACACGCGTTACACCTGCCAGATATGCAGCCGCCAATACCAATGGATTTAAATCACCATTCGGCGCAGGCACTACCATAATAATTTCCGGCACACCCGCCACATGTGCAGGCACCGCATTCATCAACACAGAAGATGGATAAGACGCCAAACCACCGGGTACATAGATTCCCACACGATCCAGTGGGGTCACTTTTTGACCTAGCGTATTGCCCAAGGCATCCACATAGGTCCAACCATCCTGTTTTTGTACCTGGTGAAACTCACGCACGCGTGCTGCAGCAAGCTCTAAAGCTTCGCGTACCTCAGTCGTTAGCCCCTCAAAGGCAGCTTGTAGTTGTTCTTGGCTTAACTCTAGATCTGAAAATTGATGCGCCGGATGTCGATCGAACTGTTGAGTGAGTTTAAGAACTTGAGCATCACCATACTGACGAACATCAGCAATAATTTGATCTACAGTTTTTAAAAGTTCAGGATCATTAACAGTTTCAAAAGCCAACAAGTCAGCAAATGCTTGCTTGAAGTTTTGATCTTGGGTCGATAAACGTCGCATCAATTTACCCATCAGGTTTGAATTCGAAGGCTTTAGTTTACCTGTTTTCCAGACTTTTGTCGGCAGCTATAGTGCTCTAGCCCTATGAGTTTTATTGGAAATAACTTTTGGTAAAATTGATGAAAGAATTTACATCGTATTTATGTTCAATCGAATAAAAAAACCGCCCTGAAAGGACAGCTTTTTTAAATAGCAAGCTTAAGCCTGTTTGGCCTTTTCACGTTCTTCTACTGCTTTTTCAAGCTGTGCCAGAATCGGATTTAACAACGCTTGCTTACGCTTGAAGCTAGCTTTGTTTACGATTAAACGTGAAGACACTTTACAGATTTCTTCAAGTGGCTCTAAGCCATTGGCACGCAAAGTATTGCCTGTATCTACGACGTCAACAATGTAATCGCCCAGACCAACCAGTGGTGCAAGTTCCATGGAGCCATACAGCTTGATCACATCAACCTGCTCACCCAAGCTGGCATAGTATTGACGGGTCAAATTCACGTACTTGGTCGCAATTTTTAAGCGACCTTTAGGACGTTGCATCCCCACCTTACCGGCGGTCATCAATTTACATACCGCAATTTTCAGATCCAATGGTTCATAGACATTTTGCGCGCCATGTTCCATCAATACATCTTTACCGGCCACACCAATATCGGCTGCACCATTTTCAACATAAGTCGGTACATCTGAAGCACGTAAAATTAAGATACGAACCTGTTTATGCGTGGTCGGGAAAATCAGTTTACGAGACTTATCAGGATCTTCTAAAAGATTAATCCCTGCTGTTTCTAGCAAAGGTAAAGTCTCTTTTAAGATACGCCCCTTACTTAATGCCAAAGTTAAACCATGATCAAAATTGCCCATTACGTCAAAGTTTGGATCATCGTTTCTCATATCGCTCATTAATTTACTCGCTTAATTTGGGCACCTAAACTTTGTAACTTTGCTTCTACATCTTCATAACCGCGGTCAATATGATAAATGCGGTCAATCAGCGTTTCACCTTCAGCGGCAAGTGCTGCCAACACCAAAGAGAACGAAGCACGTAAATCTGTTGCCATTACGGGTGCAGCTGAAAGTTTTTCTACACCCGTTACCACAGCATCATTACCTTCAACCTGAATATTGGCGCCCATACGTGCCAATTCAGGAACATGCATGAAACGGTTTTCAAAAATCGTTTCAGAAATTGTTGCAAAGCCTTGAGCAATGGCATTCACAGCCATAATCTGGGCTTGCATATCGGTTGGAAATTCCGGATGCGGTAGAGTCTGGAAACTGACAGCTTTCGGACGTTTACCCAGCATATCCAGTTCAATCCAGTCGTCACCACGGGTCACTTCTGCGCCCATTTCTTCAAACTTGTCCAGCACCGCTTCCATCAGGGACGGATCGGTATGCGTGGTTTTGATACGACCGCCAGTGATCGCTGCCGCTGCCAGATATGAACCGGTTTCAATCCGGTCAGCAACAACCGCATATTCACAACCATGCAGACTTTCGACACCAGTCACGATTAAAGTATCAGTATCCAGACCTTCAATCTTGGCACCCATCTTGATCAGCATTTGCGCAAGATCAGTGATCTCAGGTTCACGTGCTGCATTGCGAATCGTGGTCACACCATCGGCCAACACGGCAGCCATCAGAATATTTTCTGTTCCACCTACAGTCACCATATCAAAAACGACTTCGCCACCTTTCAGGCGACCATCGACTTTGGCATGTACATAACCGGCTTCCACTTCAATCTCGGCGCCTAAAGCTTCTAAAGCTTTTAAGTGCTGATCCACAGGACGGGAACCAATCGCACAACCGCCTGGCAAAGACACTTTTGCACTACCATAACGCGCCAATAATGGACCAAGCACCAAAATAGAAGCACGCATAGTTTTTACGAGCTCATACGGTGCGAACTGGTTATCTAATGTAGACGTATCAGCAACAACCGTATCGCCTTCATAAGTCATGGTGATCCCAAGACCAGCAATCAGCTTCACCAACGTATTGACATCTTTTAGATTAGGAACATTTCTCAGCGTAATCGGGGTATCAGCAAGAATCATTGCTGCCAATAATGGAAGTGCTGCGTTCTTTGCACCAGAAATGCGCACTTCACCTTCGAGCTTGATACCGCCCTGAATTAAAAATTTATCCATTAAATGATTAAGCTCCAAATAAGCTTGCTTTGCGCCATTCTTCTTTTGTCATCGCGCGAATCGTTACTGCGTGAACTGCACCACTGGCAATATGGGCATTGAGAGGAGCATAAACAGCTTGTTGGCGTGCAACTGGACGCTTACCTTCAAATTGATCATCCACAATACGGAGATCAAATTTTCCGCCCTGACCACTCACAGCAACATCCGCCTCTGGAAAAGCGGCTTCTAAAATTTCAGCGAGCTGTTCATTATTCATCACAAGACCTCTTATAGGACTAAGGGTGTAAAACGAGCCATTTTACTATAAATAGCAAAAATAATTCATGGATCCATACATTATATATATAAAAAAAAGAGGCTTTTAAAACCTCTTTTTCATCATTTGTCCTTTATAGGGCTAAAGGATGCTGCTGTAAATGCATTTCCCGGTATCGATCAATCTGCCGTTTCAATTTTTCGGTCAATATTTTAATTGAGGTATACATATCATCTGCGGTGGCGTGAGCAAAAAATTCAATGCCCGGTAATCGGATAATAGCCTCTGCGATATGATTACTACTGCCCTTTCTAGAGCGTTTATCAATTTGATGATCTTTCGAGAGTTTCACTTGCATACTATTCACCTGATCTAGGTGCTTCGTCATCTGTGAAAACTTGGTTTTTATACTTTCTTCAATAGCTGGCGTAATCGATAAATGATGTCCACGAATTGTTATTTGCATAGTTCTATCCCTCACCTTCGTTAGGATTAGAAGAGTCACAATATAAAATAATTTAAATACAGCAACTTATAAATAAAATATCCGTATTTTAAGTCCTGGATCAAATCATTTTACTGCTCCTCAAAAGAAAAAAAGATTCATTATGCTGTCATAATGAATCTCTAGAATAGCCAGATTTCAAATTTTAGATCAAGACTTTTCGTTCAGAAGATGAAGGAATATGTAACGATTCACGATATTTCGCCACCGTACGTCGTGCCACATCAATGCCTTCATCTTTTAACATATTGGCAAGTGCATTATCAGACAGAGGCTTACGGGCATTTTCTTCGGAAATCAGTTTTTTGATTTTGGCACGAATAGCAGTAGAAGATGCTTCACCACCTGAAGTAGTCCCGACATGACTCGAGAAGAAATATTTCAACTCGAACAATCCACGTGGGGTCAGCATATATTTATTGGTGGTTACACGAGAAACTGTAGATTCATGCAATTCGACTTCTTCGGCAATATCTCTTAAAACCAGAGGTTTCATGCCTTCCGCCCCAATTTCCAAGAACATTTTTTGATGTTCTACAATACAAGTCGCGACTTTCAATAAGGTTTTATGCCGTTCATCGATACTTTTGATAAAGTTCTTCGCTTCCAGCATCTGATTACGCAGGTACTGATTATCATCGCTTTGATCTGCACGACGAATCATTTTGGCATAAAAAGAATTGACGCGTAACTTTGGCAGTACATCCGAGTTTAAATTGACTTGCCAGCAGTTATTCTTTTTCATCACCACAACATCTGGCACCTGATAATCCGATTCCTTGTTTTCAAATTCCAGACCTGGATGCGGTTTTAAGGTTTTTAGCAAATCTACGGCACAGCGCAACTGTTCTGGATTTAAGCCAGTCTGTTTGATCAGCTTAGGAAGCTCATTGGTAATCAACAATTCATAATGTTGCAGAAGTTTGATCGCATCATTTCGGCAAGGGGTTGACGCAGGTAAATTATCAAGTTGAACCAATAGGCATTCTGCCAAGCTTCTAGAACCTACACCTACCGGATCCAAACGCTGGATATGCTTTAATACAACGGCAACCTCATCATCTTCAATTTCTTCTTCAGACCCCATAGAAGAGAGTAAATGTTGTACTGATGCAGTAATTTCACTCAACTCAGCATCTAAAAAACCTTTGTCGTCCAAAGAATCGACTATGCAATAAGCGATTAATTTATCAACCTGTGAAAAATTCAGCAGATTAATTTGTTCTAGCATATATTCTTGCAGGCTCTGATGCCCTTGACGATTATCTTCACGCTCTTCGAACTCGGCTGCCCCCAGACTTGTAGGTTGATGGGTATAGACATCATCCCAATCGGTATCTACAGGTAAGTCATCAGGCAGATGATCGGCATTAAGTTCATTGGTTAGATCGTGATTTTCATTATTTGATTCAATTGTAGATAAGCTTTCCAGGGTAATTTGCTCTTCAACTTTTTCTAATAGAGGATTACTATCAAGTTGCAATTGAACTTCTTGCTCCAATTCCAGACTTGAAAGTTGTAATAGCCGAATTGCTTGCTGTAATTGTGGAGTTAATGACAGCGAGTTCGCAATTTTTATGCCCACTGATAATCTCATTGTTACCCCCTTAATAGAAAATCCCGTTTTATAAGCAATTTTTATGCCGTTTTATTTTTTATAACATAGATTTACCAAAAAACATACAAATTGGATTTTAAATTTCTAGTCTTTCGCGACTAATAATTGTTTAAATACTTAATTTTTCGCATAAAAAAACACCCCCAAGCCTTGGCTTGAGGGTGTTTTCGAATAATGAGCTGGCGATGACTTACTCTCACATGGGTAACCCCACACTACCATCAGCGCTAAGAGGTTTCACTTCTGAGTTCGGGAAGGGATCAGGTGGTTCACTC
>NZ_JBBCWZ010000038.1:0-29549 GCF_037145695.1 Acinetobacter sp. USHLN143 | reverse complement strand
GAGTGAACCACCTGATCCCTTCCCGAACTCAGAAGTGAAACCTCTTAGCGCTGATGGTAGTGTGGGGTTACCCATGTGAGAGTAAGTCATCGCCAGCTCATTATTCCAAAATCCCCCTCCGCATTAGCAGAGGGGGATTTTTTTATGGGGGGTTAGTCAAATAAATGTTATTTATGTGCTATTTCGACTGAAACATCACATAAAAATAAAATTGAGAGGCGTATACTGAACCGGTCTATGGAGCGGATATGTCCTCAAATTCATCTTCAAGCCATATTGAATATGGCTCTTCTGCTTTTAAAGCAGTGCTTTTTTCCTTATTCCTTGCTGGCTTTGCCATTTTTTCATCACTGTATTGCGTACAGCCGATGATGCCGATTCTGGCTGATTATTTCCAGGTCAGCCCGACTCAAAGCAGTTTCCCTTTATCTTTTTCTACCATTGCCTTGGCAGTTGGCCTGATTTTTACTGGACTAATATCAGACCGATTCGGTCGTAAGCCGATTATGGTCTGGTCGCTATTTTCAGTCTCAGTATTATTACTATTAAGTGCAATATTGCCGATCTGGTCGGTGTTTCTGACCACACGAGTAATGATTGGATTGACAGTCAGTGGTGTCGCTGCGGTCGCGATGACTTATATCGGAGAAGAAATTGCAGAAAAAGATATCGGTTTTGCCATGGGCTTATATATTTCTGGCACAGCGATAGGTGGTATGGGAGGGCGTTTAATTGCCGGAGTTTTAGTGGATTTTATCTCCTGGCAATCTGCCACTTTGATTATCGGTATCTTAAATCTTTGTATCGCTGGATTATTTTCTTACCTATTACCCGCTTCGCAACATTTTAAAGCCTATCCAATCAAGCTGAATCGTTTTAAAAACTCATTTAGGCAGAATCTCGCTGATCCAAAACTTCGGGTTTTATTCCTGCAAGGTTTTATCTTGATGGGCTGCTTTGTCTCGGTATTTAATTATCTGAGTTATCGCTTGATCCAAGCGCCATTTGAATTATCTCATGTCTGGATTGGCGTGATTTCGATTACTTATTTGGCTGGTATTTATAGCTCCCCTCGAGCAGCACACTGGGGACGGCATTATGGAAAATTCAGAATATTGGCAGCCATGATCCTGATGATGCTTGTGGGCTTGGCGCTGATGCTTATTGATCAGTTGGTTATTGTTTTTATTGGATTGCTGATTTTTACTTTTTCTTTTTTTGCTGCCCATTCGACTGCCAGTAGCTGGGTGTCGATCCAGTCCTTACAGTATCGGGCAGTCGGTTCGTCGCTGTATTTATTTTGCTATTACCTGGGTTCAAGCGTGTTGGGGAGCTCAAGCGGATTGGTATGGGAAAATTATGGCTGGATAGGATTAACTGTGTTTATTGCCGCGTTATTACTGACGGGTTTGTCATTCAGTTTAAAACTCCGTTCAAATTAGAGATTATTTCCAAGCTTTCCTCCTCATAAATAGAATCAATTTCTTTTTTGAAATATTTAAACTTTAGATTCAAGTGACAAATAGAGCGTGATTCAGTTAGTCTCTGATTTTGTATAAATTATAATCAAGCAAGCTAGGGCCGATTCATGGTAAAATAATCGGCTTTCATCTTTGATCTTATTTTTAGATCTCCTATCATCTGCCAGCCGAGAATTGCTAGCCATGTCTACTGCTTATACCATGCAGACTGCGCCAAAAGCGTTGTTTGATTACGACAAATATTGGGCGTCTTGTTTTGACCCTGCGCCATTTTTGCCGATGTCACGCGAGGAAATGGATCAACTCGGCTGGGACAGCTGTGATTTTATTTTGGTGTGTGGTGATGCTTATATCGATCATCCATCTTTCTGTTCAGGCATTATTGGTCGTACGCTAGAAGCACAAGGCTTCCGTGTCGGTATTATTGCACAGCCAGACTGGACCAGCGTGGATGCGTTCCGCGTTTTAGGTAAACCGAATATTGCCTGGGGTGTGACTGCAGGGAATATGGATTCCATGATCAACCGTTATACGGCTGACCGTAAAATCCGTTCTGATGATGCCTATTCACCAGACAATCAGCCAAACAAACGTCCAGACCGTGCGGCAACTGTGTATTGCCAGCGTGTTCGTGAAGCTTATCCGGATGTACCAGTATTGCTCGGCGGTATTGAAGCGTCGTTACGTCGTATTGCACATTATGATTACTGGTCAGACAAAGTCCGTCGTTCAGTCTTGATGGATTCAAAAGCCGATCTTTTAATGTACGGTAATGGCGAACGCTCAATCACTGAAATCATGCATCGCTTGGCGCGTGGCGAGAAAATTCACGAGATTACTGATGTTCGCGGTACAGCGTTTATTGTGAATAAACACAACCGTGCCTCTAAAGCCAAGTTTGTGGAAATTGCATCGAATGATGTCGATGCCATTGGCCGTGTTGATCCAATTATTAACCCGTATGTCATGACTGAAGATATCGAGGGTTGTGAGATTGAACAAGGCAAGGATTCTAGCCAGTACCAAGGTTTTCAAAAAGAACATGTCGCTAACCCGATTGTGCGAGCAGGGGATGACTTAGATCCTGATACACAAATTGTGCAACTGCAACCGGCTTCTAAAGCGATTAAACATAAGTTACCGCCGCGCGAATTGGCCGTAATTCGTTTGCCTGCTTTTGAAGAAGTGGCTGCAGATCCAGTGCTCTACGCACATGCCAACCGTATTCTGCATCTGGAAACCAATCCGGGGAATGCGCGTGCCATGGTGCAAAAGCATGGTGAACGTGATGTCTGGTTGAATGCACCGCCAATTCCGTTGACTACGGAAGAGATGGACTATGTGTTTGACCTGCCTTATGCACGTCTGCCGCATCCTGCTTATGGCAATGCCCGTTTCCCTGCGTTTGACATGATCAAATTCTCTGTGAACATCATGCGTGGCTGTTTCGGTGGCTGTACTTTCTGTTCGATTACGGAACATGAAGGTCGTATTATTCAGAACCGTTCTGAAGAATCGATTCTGCGTGAAGTGGAAAAAATCCGTGATACGGCTCCAGGCTTTACTGGCATTATCTCGGACTTGGGTGGCCCAACAGCCAATATGTATCGTTTGGCCTGTAAAGATCCTGAGATTGAAAAGAACTGTCGTAAACCGTCATGTGTATTCCCGGGCGTTTGTCAGAATTTGCATACCGACCATGCGCCATTGACGCAGTTATACCGTAAAGCGCGTTCTTTACCAGGCATTAAAAAGATTCTGATTGGTTCAGGCCTACGTTATGACCTTGCGGTTTTAAACCCTGAATATGTCAAAGAACTTGTCACCCATCATGTCGGTGGTTACTTAAAAATTGCGCCTGAACATACCGAGAAAGGTCCACTCAATAAAATGATGAAGCCGGGTATTGGTACCTATGACCGCTTCAAGCAAATGTTTGATCGTTACAGTAAAGAAGCCGGTAAGGAACAATACTTGATTCCTTACTTCATCGCGGCGCATCCGGGCACCACCGATTACGACATGATGAATCTGGCGATTTGGTTGAAGAAGAATGGTTTCCGTGCCGATCAGGTACAGACCTTCTATCCATCACCGATGGCGACTGCAACTACTATGTATTACACGGGTAAAAACCCGCTGGCGAAAGTGGCGCGTTATACTGAAAATGTTGACATTGTGAAAGGTGAGAAGCGTCGTCGTTTGCACAAAGCTTTCTTGCGTTATCATGATTCAAACAACTGGCCTTTACTGCGTGAAGCCCTGAAAGAAATGGGTCGTCAGGATTTGATTGGTAATTCGAAACAGCATTTGATTCCGACTTATCAGCCTGTAGGCAGTGCAGATGGTCAGTATCAATCGGCGCGTAAGAAGAACTCGACGGTTGCCGGTGATTCGCAAAAACGTACCGGTGAGCAAGGGAATCGTAGCAAGGCTGCACAGGCTCAGTCACGTCCTTCAAATACCAAGAAACGTCCTGAACGTGGTCAAATTCTGACCCAGCACACTGGTTTGCCGCCGCGTGAAACAGGCGATGCCAAAAAACCGTTTGGTGGGCCAAAGCCTAAAGCGAAGCCCAAATCACGTGCATAATTAAGTTAATAAAAAGACACTTCGGTGTCTTTTTTTAGCTCTTGGGTAAAGTAACGTAGCCTGAGCTTGTTCGTTGAAAGTGTAAAAGAATATATTATTTGGACTAAGTTCTTTAAAAAAGTGATATAAAAATAACACTTTGTCGGAATTGTCCTACAGTTGGGCAGATATGTATTGCGATCAATTCCATGGATGTTTTAGAGTGCATTATCAGTACTTTAAATCCACTTTCATTGGCATCTAGAGAGATGTCACTTTAGGTAACATAGAATCGAGTTTTGATACCAGTTGTATGGGTATTTAAACAGATTGGTTGTTAGCTCTATTTAAAATAAAGCGTGGGTTTATACTGCACAACAATAAAACAAAAATGATTATAAGAATGCAAGGATTTAGGCATGACCACCTATATTATGATTGGGAGTTTCCTGCTCTTCTGTGTCGTGCTCATGGCATGGAAAAAGCTCGGAAATAATTCCAAACCACAAGACAGTGCGTTAAAGCAACGTGCTATTTTTAACCTGAATGAGCAATTGACCTTCACTCGCCTGAGAGAAGTCTTACCTGAATACATTATTCTGGCACATGTTTCCTATGATGCCTTAATGACTACTAAATTTAACCGGACTCGACATAAGTACCGCAACCTGACTGCAGATTTTGTAATTCTGGATCAGCAGCACCAGATTCTAGCCGTGGTGGGAGTGGACGATCCCTTAATCTTAAAGCGCCCTCAGCAAACGGGTTTTCAGGATGCATTGTTGACTATGGCCGGTTATCGGGTGATTCGTTACGATGATGTGCCAGAATATTATCAGTTGCGCCAGGACTTCTTGCAGGAGCAAGCGCAAATGCAGAAAATGCCCAAATATACAGTTAGCAATGATCTGAAAAAATATTATTTATATTCGGATTTAGAGCGCAGTAAAATTAAAGCAGTCGGTTAAAACAAAAAAGCATGCCAGAAGCATGCTTTTTTTATGAATATCGATCTTGAAACATTATTCCGGTTTAACCGCCACGACAGTCAGTTCGACCAATACCCGTGGATCATAGAGTTTTGCTTCTACACAGGTACGAGGCAGCGCTTCGATATCAGCGACCCAGGCATCCCAGACTTCATTGAAGGCTGCATAATCCTTTTCAATATCTTTCAAATAGATAGTTACCGACATGATGTGACTTTTGTCTGTACCGGCATCTGCCAGAAACTGGTCAATAATATCTAAAGTCTGTTGGGTTTGCCCTTTAATATCCAGTTCGACATCTGTGGCCAGCTGGCCGGCAAGATGTACCAGATTACCGGCAATGGCAATTTCCGAAAAGCGTTTCGATACATGTAAACGTTCAACTGTCATGTTGTTCATCCTGAGTTTTGGGCATCAGGGCTGCGACCAGTGCAGTCAGCAGACAACCCACCGCCAGATAGATGGCTACATAATGCCATGAACCATCCGCCCAAATCACCAGTGCCGCTGCAATAAATGGGGTAAAACCACCCCCAATGATGCTCGCCACCTGATAGCCAACTCCGGCACCGCTGTAGCGGTATTCTGTGCCAAACAGGGAGGTGAAAATCGGTTGATGGACACTGACCACCATATCGTGTGCGACGTTCGCCAGTAAAATTGCCCCGACAATGATCATCCAGGTGTTTTGTGCATCGAGCGCCATAAAAAATGGAAAGGCTGAAAGCGCACCAATCAAACCGCCCCAGACACACATTTTCTGATGATTGAATTTATCCGCCAGCCAACCAAAAAATGGAATACTGAAACAGCTAATTACCCCGACCATCAGCGTGATATTCAGGAAGAACTGTTTGTCCATGCCTAGGTTGCTGGTGGAATAGTTCAGGGCAAAGTTGGTGACCAGATACATGGTCAGCAATTCAGTCAGACGTAAGGCAATGATATAGAAGAAAGCTTTTGGATGTTTGCTGATGGCTTGCAAGATTGGCAGCTTTTCTGGATGATGGTCTGCTTTGACCACCTTTTCTACAAATTCCTGAGATTCATCCTGATCACGGCGAATCCACATCGCCACAGCTAACAGTACGATGCTGGCCAGAAAGGGAATACGCCATGCCCACTCGGCAAAGGCTTCTTCACCCAGTGTCGCAATAATAATCGACACTGCACCGGTGGCCAATACCAAGCCAACACCATAGCCGACCTGAACGCCACTGCTATAAAAGGCTTTTTTACCCTTGGGTGCATTTTCAACTGCCATCAGAGCTGCGCCGCCCCATTCACCACCGACAGCAAAGCCTTGCAAGGCTCGACAAAACACCAACAGCACCGGAGCCCACCAGCCAATTGCCTCGAAATTTGGCAGTAGACCAATCCCGACCGTGGAAATTCCCATCAGGATTACCGTGAGTACCAGCATTTTTTTGCGGCCGAGCTTGTCACCAAAGTGACCAAATACCACACCGCCTAAAGGACGAAACAGGAAGCCGACCCCAAAGGTGGCTAGTGCTGCCAGGGTGCCCATGTTCTCGCCAATACTAGGGAAAAACTGATCTTTAAAAATTAAGGCTGCAACAATGCCGTAAAGGAGAAAATCATACCAATCGACAACAGCACCAACAAAACTAGATAGCGCAGCTTTACGTGCGCGTTGTTCTTGAACAATAGAAGAATTTACAGAAGACATGCAGGAGGGGATTCCATGAGTTACATCAGAGTTGCCCTGTAATATTCGGATTTGATCGTCACGCTAATCACAGGACAGCATGCTGAAAGTAAAGGTGATTTTCAGCATCTCAGCACATACATGGATAATGCATTGCGCAGATAGAGTACTCTAAAAAATCAAAATGTAAAAACAAAGTTGCCGTATTTTTAAACCAATGCCTAAAACGTGATCAAAAAAGGTTTAGAGCAGCAATAACTGGGTTTCAGTCTCGGGGACGCTGAGCTGATACACGCCGACGCCGATCAGCCGGAATTGCATCTGCGGGGCAATATGCAGCTCATCGAGCAGTAAGTCCAAGGCTTGGGCTAATTCCTGTGGACTACGCAGCACCTGTTTAAAACTTTTACTGTGTTGCATCACCTGAAAATTCTTGAGTTTTAATTTGACCGTAACGCCGCGAGCCGAAAGCTGTTTCTTTTGCAGGCTTTGCCATACCTGTCCAAGTAAAGGTTCCCAATAGGGGCGACATTGGTTTAGATGTAGGTCATCATCAAAAGTGGTTTCTTTGGAAATTTGCTGACGTTCCCGTTCCACTTCGACCGGCCGCTCATCAATGCCTTGAGCATACAAAAATAGCCGCCGTCCATATTTGCCAAATTGCTGAATCAGTAAGGCTTCATCAATTTGCTGTAAATCGCCTAAAGTTTCTAGATTCAGACTTTTCAGTTTTTCCTGAGTGACTTTTCCCACGCCGGGAATTTTTTTCAGCGGCAGATCCTGGATAAAACGCTGTACCTGCGAAGGTTTAATTACACAGATGCCATTCGGTTTGTGCCAGTCCGAAGCAATTTTAGCGAGAAATTTATTGGGTGCCACACCGGCAGAAGCAGTCAGTCCGGTCGCTTGAAAAATATCCTCGCGAATCCGCATGGCGACTTCGGTGGCACTGGGAATCTGCTGTAAATTCTCCGTGACATCCAGAAAGGCTTCATCCAGAGACAGTGGTTCAATCAGGGAAGTATATTGTTGGAAGATCTGATGAATCTGTGCCGATACCTGCCGGTATTTGGCAAAATCTGGCTCAATCACGATAACTTGAGGACATAGTTTGCGCGCCTGCCCCATGGACATGGCAGATCGCAGGCCATAAACTCGTGCCGGGTAGGAGGCAGCCGCGACCACCGCCCGAGGATGATGCGAGGCTATCACCACAGGTAAGTCTTTCAATTCTGGACGTTCACGCAGCTCAACCGAGGCATAAAACGCATCCATATCAATATGAATAATTTTGCGCATGTTCGCTATCTTAAGGGGCTTTAATCGGATTGGGAAGCGACGGCTGCGTTGAGTAAATAGGGCTGCGGTTCGCTGAGCAGAACGACTTTTGTCCCTTGTGTCTCGGCGGCCTGAATCAGAAGATTCAAACTTTTTGGAGTGTCATCGGCCAGACGGGGTAGAAATTGCAGCGGCTGGTTTAAAGGCTGAAAAAAATCATCCCAATGCACCGGAACCACCATTTTGGGCTTGAGCAGGTTCAGGGTTTCAGCCAGATATTGCTGCTGATAGGCAGCAGATTGTCTGGAAAGCTGAGCAATGCCTAAAAACAGGGTGTCGACTTCCAGCTGTTGTAATTGCTCTGGAATAAATCCGGTACTGGCCTTGATCAGAATTTTATGTCCTGCATGCTCAATCAGGTAATCGAAACTGCCACCTTCCTTAAATTCGGAAAATTTGGCCGGAAGGGTGAAAGGCTGCAGCAGCTCTTCGCCTAAATCATCATTTAGCGCTGTGGGTGGGGTATGTTGTGAGGGAATTGCAGTGATCTGGAAATGCCCCCAGTGCTGTAGTTGCCAAGGTTTAACTGACTGTAATTGCTGTGGAGTAACTTTGGGATTTGCCCGGGCGATATTCAGGGTGCTAGGCGAACCGACGAGAGCAGTTTTGGGAAGCATCTCCAGTAAGGCCGGGACATCCAGAACATGATCATAATGAGAATGACTGACCAGAATGGCTTGGGTTCGGCTCAATTCATGGCGTTGCACCAGTTGTTCAAGGAGTAGCCTGTCACTTTGAATA
This sequence comes from Acinetobacter sp. USHLN143, assembly GCF_037145695.1. Lineage (GTDB taxonomy): Bacteria > Pseudomonadota > Gammaproteobacteria > Pseudomonadales > Moraxellaceae > Acinetobacter > Acinetobacter fasciculus. Next base: position 20,760 of record NZ_JBBCWZ010000038.1, on the reverse strand, counting down.
GGTCGAGTAATTACTTGCCGCAAAGATGGCCGGCTAAAGAAACCATCGATCAGGATCTGATCGTGGCCATCATCGAGTAACAGGGTGGACACACCAAAAAAATTGACTGTAAGCCCGTGAACGGATATACCGGTTTGCGGCTGCCACGCTTTAAAGTCACTAACCTTGCCCGAAGCTTGCAACAGATAAGCCAGCATACCCGCGATGAGTAGGAGTAGAATCACCAGACCGAGTAAAATGCCTTTTATCCATTTCAATCTTTTTATTTCCTTGTTGTTTTTATAAAGAACTTGTTTTCAGGCGATCAGCTTTATTTCGCTTTATTCTCAGATGAAGGTACTACAATCGCATTCTTTTTGAGAAAATCCAGCCATTGCTGTTCTGAGCCATAAAAAACATTCAGGTCTACCGGTGTGGTAATACCGGGAATTTTCCCCTGACTGGTATGTTGCCAAAACGTCCATTTAGGCTGATCTTTTAAATCAGGCAGACCTTTGTATTCACGTACCCAGAGTGGTACGTTAGGAAAGTGTCCTGCCAGTACAATATTATAAAAAGCTTTAGAAATATAGAAAATCGGCTGCTTGCCATAATGCTTTTTCAGGGCATCGTGCATCACCTGAATTTCGTTTAAAAGCTGCTCTTTAGAATAGGTATTGATGCATTTGCTGTCATATTCAAGATCAATTACTGGCGGTAAGGCATCCGGTTTATTGGGTACGGAGTCAATAAAATTCTGGGCTTGAATGCTGCCATCGCGGCAGAGCCGGTAAAAATGATAGGCACCGACCAAAAAGCCGCGTTCACGTGCTTTCAACCAATTTTCCTGAAAACGGGTATCTTTAAAGTCGCCGCCTTCAGTGGCTTTCAGATAAACAAAACGGTATTTTTCAGGCGAAATCTGCTGCCACTGAATCTCTTTTTGATGATGCGATACATCAAAACCCTGAATAGGATAATCGGCTGCATGGGCAGACGGTGCTTTCATCAGGCAGAGATAGACCATGGCGATCGTGATCACAGTGATCAGTATGCCCAGCCCAATCAAGAGCGATTTATGAACTCTGTTCGGAGCCTGATTTTTTTGCATTTTCAGTCCTTGCCTATATGTGATTTAGCCTAAAACTTACAATCAGCCCAAAGTGAATATAGCGCATCAAACCGGGGTATTTTTAGGAATATGCCAGAAAATATAGGCCGCAATAATATTGATGCAGCCTAAACAGATCAGTGATACATGAAAAGCAGCCACCAGATTGTCAGCGCCGTAATAGGCACTCAGCATGTTCACCAGTGTTCCTGCCAGTGCCACCCCGATACTCATTGACAGCATCATGATCATCGACAGGAAACTGTTGCCGCTACTGGCATCCTGCTGGCTTAAGTCCTTTAAGGTCAGGGTATTCATCGACACGAATTGCAGTGAATTTAAAATGCCGAAGATAAAGAAATGAATCGCACGGAGCCAGATTGGGGTTTCCGCCGTGGTCAGGGCAAAACTGGCAATACATAGACCTACCAGTAAGGTATTGACCAGCAAGACCCGACGGTAGCCAAAACGCTGAATGATGTTGCGGATAATCGGTTTGGAGGCCAGCGAACCAAGCACAGTCGGAATCATCAATAAACCGGTAATAAAAGGTTCGAAACCGAAAGCCACCTGCAACATCAGCGGCAGTAAAAACGGAATCGAGTTACCGCCGAGACGGGCAAAGAAATTACCCAAAATACCAATCGCATAAATTTTATTTTTAAACAGCCGGCTGCGAAACAGGGCGTTGCTATGGGTATGCGAATGATAGGCATAAATCAGGGTGGCCAATAAACCGGCCAGAATCAGGCTCAGGCTCCACCACAGCGAGTTTTGTGGACTGGCAAAATTTTCAATTCCGAGACAGAGACCCACCATCGCCACGACCAGCAAGATAAAGCCCCAATAATCAAAACGGGCGACTGTGGGTTCAAGTACATTCGGCATGGCCTTAAAGGTAATCAGTGCGCCCAGCAAGCCAATCGGCAAATTGATCAGGAAAATCCAATGCCAGGACAGATATTCGACCATCCAGCCACCTAGGGTCGGCCCAATTAAAGGACCAATCAGGCCGGCCAGACTCATCAGGCTCATAGCGGCCAGAAACTGGGTACGGGGAATGATCTTTAGCATCGCCAACCGGCCGACCGGCAGCAATAATGCACCACCGATCCCTTGAAAGATCCGGTACACCAATAATTCATTCAGGCTACTTGACCAGGCACAGCCCAAAGAGGCCAAAGAGAAAATAATAATCGCAGCAAAATAGGTATTTCTGACCCCGAACCGGTCTGCCAGCCAGCCACTTAAGGGAATGCAGGCCGCCACAGACAGCACATAAGCCACGACCACACTGTGCATGCGTAGCGGATCTTCCTGCAAATTTTGGGCAATTGCAGGTAAGGCGGTATTAATAATGGTGGTATCCAGCCCCTGCATGAAAAAGCCAATCGAGACCAACAAGACCAACAATCTAAACTCGGGATCTAAGGCTTGATGCGTAGGCGTGGCATTCATAATTCTGGAAAACTGAAAATTTTGAATAGTTTAAAGGAATCAGCCGAGTCTGTCGTATATAAAGCGTTTCAACTTTTATGCGGTGTTGTGTCAAGGAACTGCAACCGATCTGTCATGGCACTGCAATGCTCTGGTTATAAATTGGTCACGAATTCTTCATGATAGATCAACAAAAAAATGAAATTAAAATTAAAGTCATTGATAGTGGCCATGCTGGCTGTGGGGATGGTGGCATGTGGAACTGAGAATGAAAATGAAACGCCGGTTCCAATCGTTGAGGCTACACCGAACTCGATCGAGTTAAGCAAATTAGCTGCTTATGAATCGGGTGTGTTTGCGCAAAGTGCAGCAGAAATTCCGGCCTTTGATGCCGAGAGTCAACGCCTATTCGTGGTCAATGCCAAAGAAGGCGTATTAGATGTACTGGATTTAAGTCGACCTGATCAGCCGAAAAAAATAAGTTCTATCACGGTCGATGACATTGCGCCAGAGGCTGAGGTCAACAGTGTCGCGGTACACAATGGCATCGTCGCCATTGCAATTCAGGCTGCTGTGAAAACAGACCCTGGCTATGTGGCTTTATATCAGGCCAAAGACCTGAGCAAGCTGGCCCACGTACAGGTGGGTGCCTTGCCGGATATGCTGACTTTCACACCGGATGGTCAAAGCTTGCTGGTGGCCAATGAAGGCGAGCCTTCTGATGATTATCAGGTCGATCCAGAAGGTTCAGTGTCTGTCATTAGTCTGGCCAATTTAAAAGCCCCGATCGTTCGTACAGCAGACTTTAAGGCCTTGAATGGACGGGAAGCAGCATTGCGTGAACAGGGCATCCGCATTTTCGGACCAAAGGCCAGCGCAGCTCAGGATTTTGAACCTGAGTACATCACTGTTTCAAAAGATGGAAAAACCGCCTGGGTTGCCTTACAAGAAAACAATGCCTTGGCCAAAATTGATGTGGCTTCTGCCAAGGTACTCGCTGTTTATCCATTTGGCTTTAAAGATCATGGCATGAAGGGTCATGGTATGGATGTCAGCGATGCGGATGGTGTCGAGGGTAAAGGCAAAATCGATATTCAAACTTGGGCCAATGTCCGTGGCTTATATATGCCAGATGCGATTGCAAGTTTCGAGGTCGCGGGTAAAACCTATATTGTGTCTGCCAATGAAGGCGATGCCCGTGCCTGGGGTAAAAACAATCCTGCATATTTCAATAACGATACCAGCCAAGGCTTTGTAGAAGAATGGCGGGTGAAACACTTGGTGCATGCTAAAGGCTTTGACCGCCGTCTGGGTGATGATTTACCAGCTCATCTTCGGGTATTGGCCGCTGGTGCAGAATTGAACCCGAATAATTTTGCGTATTGCGGTGCTATTGTAGGGGATGCCAAAGACTGCCGTGAAGATCATCTGTTGGGCCGTTTAAATATTACGTGGACCGAAGGCTATCAAAAAAATGCCGATGGTACAGCCAAACTGAATGAACGGGGCAATCTGGTCTATGATCATTTATATAGCTTTGGTACACGCTCGGTCAGTATCTGGGTGGAAAATGATCAGCAGACCGGTTTAGAACTGGTATGGGATTCGGGCGATCAGTTTGAGCAGTATATTGCCAAACATCATCCTGAGATTTTCAACTTTAATCATGAAGAAGCCGGACTGGATAATCGCAGTGACAATAAAGGGCCGGAACCTGAAGGGGTGACCTTGGGGCAGATTGGTCAAAAAACCTTTGCCTTTATTGGGCTGGAGCGTGTCGGTGGCATCATGGTATATGATGTGTCTACACCTGCATCACCAGTCTTTGTGCAATATATTAATTCACGTGATTTTAAAGCGACTACAGCGCAGATTGAAATGGGACAAGCTGGTGATTTAGGACCGGAAGGTTTGGTATTTATCCCCGCCAAAGACTCCCCGAATAAGAAACCACTCTTGATGGTCGGCCATGAAGTCAGTGGCAGCACCACGATTTATCAAGTAAATCTCAAGTAACCAAAAGCTTTTAGATTCAGGGCACTTAGGTGCTCTTTTTTGTAAGGTGACCGTATATATGACAGTCTTGTCATTAAAATGAAATAAAACCGTCATAATCTTGGGCCAACTTTTCAGCAGTGCTGAAATCTCCTCGCGTATAGGTTTGTTTTTATGACAATCGAGATTTTGATGGTGATCGGCTTCTGTTTGGCCGCTTACTCTATTGTCGGAAATGATGTACCTCAAACCCTAGGGACATTTATTTCTTCGAATTCACATCGCCCATGGTGGGTGTTGTGGATTTATATCAGCTCAATTTTAATTGTCGTATTGGTCTATGGTTGGTATGCATCTGGGGTGGGTGATGCCTCATACGGTCGTTTAGAAACGATTCCTTTCCCTGAAGGTGGCATTACCTGGCTGTATATTGTGCCGCCAATTCTCCTGTTAATACTGACCAAATACGGGATTCCAGTCAGTACCACCTTCCTGGTGCTTACGATTTTCTCTCCTGCCAGCTTAGGCTCGATGATGGTCAAATCGATGATGGGCTATGCGGTGGCCTTTGTGGTGGCGATTGTCATCTATCGTTTTGTGGTCAAGCAGCTGGCACGCCATTTTGCCAAGACACGTCATCAGGAACACTCCAAGGTCTGGATGGGCTTGCAGTGGGTTTCTACCGGTTTCCTGTGGAGTCAATGGCTGATTCAGGATCTGGCTAACATCTTCGTGTATGTGCCACGTCAGGTGCCGTTTGAATTCCTGATGTTTGCGATTATGGTATTCGTGGTCTTGCTGGGTGTGATTCTGTATCAACGTGGCGGGGCGATCCAGAACATTGTCGACACCAAAACCGGTGTGACCGACATTCGTGCTGCAACGATTATCGACTTCATGTATGCCATTATCCTGTTAGTTTTTAAAGAGTGGAGCAACATTCCAATGAGTACCACCTGGGTATTCCTGGGCTTACTCGCAGGTCGTGAATTTGCCATGTCAATGATTCTGGATGAAGTCAACAAACATCGTACTTCACGTAATGTCAGTGCAGATGCCATGAAACTGATGTTCGGTCTGGCCATGTCGGTCATTCTGGCAACAACTTTGCCGATGTTTTATGAGTTTGTGACGAATTATGGTCAATAAGTCCTGATATTAAAAATCCAATAAAAAAGCGAGCCAGGTGCTCGCTTTTTTCTTAATTGGAATGGTTTAAACCACAAATCTTTGCGGATGGCCTAAATTAGTTAAAGTTGTATAAATTTCTTCTTCGTGTTCGCAAATGATCAGTTTGGCGCGATGCTGTGGCGGTAAAAAACCATCTTCGACCGCACGGTCCAGCTGTGCAATCAAGGCATCATAGAAGCCATTCACATTATACAACATCATCGGTTTTTGATGCTGGTTCAACTGGCCCCAGGTGGCAATTTCCAAAATTTCTTCAAACGTGCCGAGTCCACCTGGCAAGGCCACAAAGGCACAGGCCCGCTCGGCCATCATGGCTTTACGTTGATGCATGCTGGTCACCACATGTAATTCGGTGAGCTGGTTATGGGCAATTTCATAATCCAGCATAAATTCAGGAATCACCCCTACAGCTTCACCGCCATGCTGGATCATGGCATCCGCGACCTGTCCCATCAAGCCAATACTGGCGCCACCGTAAACCAGCCCGAAACCATGTTCTGCCAGTCCTTGCGAGAGATGAATGGCTTTTTCTAAATAAACCGGTTTGTTGCCTGCACGTGAACCACAATAGAGAGCCACTAGAGGGCGTGTTGTTTTTGGGGAGTTTTCTTTAAAATAATCTGTCATTTGAATTACGCTTTGCATTTATTTTCTTCACCTTATCATTTTTCTTTCTTGTGACTATAGCTTAATTAATAAATATGACAATTCTGTGTGCGGCTACATTTTCACTGCAATAGGGCTCAGCAAAATTCATCGATAAACAGCTATGAAAACAGGTGAATTTCAAATTGATCTTGATATACTGAAAATTGGTTTCACAACAATAGAACGACGATGGGTAGTGGTAGTTGGCCGTTTAACTTTATAAATCTACGCCAAATAATTGATCTTATTCAATATAAAAAATTCTGTTTTGCTGTGTCACAGCGTCAGGTGATTCCATGCTGCAGTCCTGAGCTTCAGGAGCCAAGCGTATGATCTTTGAATGGATGTCAGACCCTTCAGCCTGGGTCGGTTTACTCACGTTGATTGTTCTTGAGATTGTACTCGGGATCGACAATCTGGTTTTCATTGCTATTTTGGCGGAGAAACTGCCACCAGAACAACGTAATACGGCGCGGATTGTCGGCTTGATGCTGGCCCTGCTGATGCGTTTGATCTTACTGGCCTCGATTGCCTGGGTAGTGACCCTCACTGATCCACTATTCCACATCTTTGATCATGCTTTCTCGGGCCGCGATCTGATTCTATTGTTTGGTGGGGTGTTCCTGCTGTTTAAAGGCACCATGGAACTGCATGAGCGTCTGGAAGCCAAACCCGTCATCAAAGAAGAAAATCCGGTCCATGCGGTATTCTGGATGGTGATTGTGCAGATCGTGGTGCTGGATGCCGTTTTCTCATTGGACAGCGTGATTACTGCGGTTGGCATGGTCAAAGACCTGTCAGTTATGATGATTGCCGTGATTATTGCCATCGGGATTATGCTCTGGGCATCCAAAGCTCTGATGGATTTCGTCAACAGACATCCGACCGTGGTGATTCTGTGTCTGGGCTTCCTGATGATGATCGGCTTCTCGCTGGTGGTCGAAGGCTTCGGTTTCCATATTCCGAAAGGTTACCTGTATGCTGCAATTGGCTTCTCGGTGATTGTCGAATTTATTAACCAGACCATGAAACGCAATCAGGAAAAAATGGTGACCACCACCGACATGCGCTACCGTACTGCTTCAGCAGTGATGCGCATGCTCGGCGGCAAACCTGCTCAGGACAATGATTCTTCTGAGCCGGAAGATGTTCTGGCGACACGTGCCTTTGCCGATGAAGTCTTTAATGATGACAATGGCATCTATCATAGTGTCATGGTGCAGGGGGTACTGGGTCTGTCTGAACGTCCGGTCAAGTCGGTAATGACGCCACGTCCTGAACTGGAATGGATTGATCTGGACAATGACGCTGACAGTATCAAAGAACAGTTATTGCAGATGAGCCACTCGCGTCTGATTATCGCCCGGGGTGAACTGGATAATATTGCCGGTGTGGTACTGACCCATAAAGTCCTCAACGAATACATTGAAACCGGGGTGCTGGATTTTGAAAAGCACTTACGTGAACCGGTGATTGTGCATGAAAATGCCCAGGTCTTGATGGTGATGGAACAGTTGCGTCAGGCTCCATTGCAGATGGTAATTGTCCTGAATGAATATGGTTCAATTGAAGGGATTGCCACCCCAATTGATATTCTTGAAGCAATTGCCGGTGAATTCCCGGATGAAGATGAGTTGCAAGCCGCCGCGGAAAGCCTGGAAGATGGCAGCCTGATTCTGGATGGTTCCACCGATATTCGTCATGTTTCCTTGCTGCTGGATCGTGATCTGGTCAATGAAACCGAAGAATATTCGACTTTATCTGGTTATGTATTGTTCCATATGGCACGTTTACCACATAGCGGTGAAAAGTTTGAAGCAGATGGGCATATCTTTGAGGTCGTGACGATGGACGGTCATAAGATCGATAAAGTGCATATCATTCCGCAGCTTCCTGCACAGGACTAGATTCTAGCCAATGTTTGGCCTGTAAAGTTTGCTAAAATAGCCCGCATTGTCGGGCTATTTTTATGGAACTGAAATGTCAGAAGCATGTCCATGTGGACAAGGCGAATATCACAGTTGTTGTCAGCCACTGCATGTAGGGCAAAAGGTCGCAGAGACTGCACAGCAACTCATGCGTTCCCGTTACAGTGCCTTCGCCAAGCATGAAATCGATTACATCAAAACCACGACTGCGCTGGGTCAGCAACAAGCGCTGGACCTGCAGGCAATTAGTGAATGGAGTAAAGCCAATCAATGGTTAAAGCTTGAAATTGTTCAAGCCAATGAAAAACTAGATAAAAATCATGCCTTGGTCGAGTTTAAGGCACATTATCATGATGGCAAGCAGGCACAGGTGCATCATGAAGCTTCGCATTTTGTGAAGTTTGAAGGTCGCTGGTATTTTCTGGATCCGACTACAGACCATAACATCACCATGAAACAGGCCTGCATTTGTGGTTCGGGGAAAAAATTTAAGCAATGTTGTGCCGGATTCTTATAACTTTCACACAGATTTAGCTTAGAATAGCCGCCATCTCATAGCCTCAGGTGGAAGCAGGGCGATGTTACTGACCGTCATCTATATTATTGCAATTACCGCTGAAGCCATGACCGGGGCACTGTCCGCTGGCCGGCGCAGCATGGACTGGTTTGGCGTGATGATTATTGCCTGTGTCACGGCACTGGGCGGTGGTTCGGTCCGTGATGTTCTGCTCGGACATTATCCCTTGACTTGGGTCAAACATCCCGAATATCTGGTGCTGACCTGTTGCGCCGCCTTCGTCACCATCCTGATTGCCAAATGGATGCGACAGTTACGTAATGTCTTCCTGGTACTGGATGCCTTGGGGCTCATTGGCTTTACCATTATTGGCTGTCAGATTGCCCTGGAAATGGGACATGGTTTTGTGGTCAGCGCCGTTGCGGGTGTCTTGACCGGTGTGTCTGGCGGGATTTTGCGTGATATTTTATGTAATGACGTACCGCTGGTGTTCCGCCGTGAACTGTATGCCAGTATTGCCTTTGTTTCAGTGATCTTTTACTGGCTCTGTAGTCACTACGGCTTGTCGCAGGATCTGACCATTCTGTCTACCCTGATCTTTGGTTTTAGCTTACGTCTGATCGCCATCTATTTTGGTCTGGAAATGCCAAAATTCATTTATAAAGATGATGATGAGCACTCGGCATCTTCCAAAGACGAATCTTAATTTTTAAATGTATGAAGTGCGGCAATAAAAATAGCCGCATTCAACTCAATTCGTAGTATAAAAAATATAAAGCAGCCCACCTGTTGAGAAAGCAGCATCTCCCGTTCCACCTGATCAGAGATTTTTGTTATGGATTTAGTTTCTCGCATACAACGCTTACCGATTGGTAGGTTTCACTACACCTTGCTGGTGGTGATTGGACTGGGCTGGATGTTTGATGCGATGGATACCGGATTGATTTCCTTTATCCTGGCAAAAATGGCTGAAGACTGGCAGATGACTGCCGATCAAAAAAGCTGGGTGGTGTCGATCGGTTTTGTCGGCATGGCGATCGGGGCGATTTGTTCAGGTGGCCTGGCAGACCGTTTTGGCCGTAAAACAGTCTTTGCTGCGACCCTGGTCATTTATAGCTTGGCTACGGCGGCCTGCGCTTTTGCACCAAATTTGACCTGGCTATTAGTGTTTCGTTTTATCGTTGGTTTAGGCTTGGGTGGTCAGTTACCCGTGGCCGTAACGCTGGTCAGTGAATATATTCCTGCGCGTGTACGTGGCCGTTTTATTGTCTTGCTGGAAAGTTTCTGGGGATTGGGCTGGCTGGTCGCGGCGCTGGTATCGCGCTTTGTTATTCCAGATTTTGGTTGGCAAACCGCTTTTATGATTGGTGGCCTGCCTGCGCTGTATGCCATCGTGATCTGGAAAATGGTGCCGGAATCTATTCCATTCCTGATTAACCGTGGCCGTATAGAAGAAGCCTCGGCACTGGTGAAAAAGATTGAAGCGAAATGTGGCGTTCAAGTTTATGAAATCTTTGAAGTGAAACCAGTTGCAGAGAAGCAGCATATTTCATTTTCCCAGCTATGGTCGGGTATCTTTGCGCGCCGTACGCTCATGCTCTGGCTGATCTGGTTCGGTATTATTTTCTCCTATTATGGCATTTTTACCTGGTTGCCAAGCTTACTGGTCAAAGAAGGCTATAGCATCGTACAGTCATTTGAATATGTGCTGATTATGATTCTGGCGCAGCTGCCCGGTTATCTTGTGGCGGCATGGCTGGTCGAAAAACTCGGTCGTAAGCCGACTTTGGCCGGCTTTATTGGCATGTGCGCGATTTCTGCCTATTTCTTTGGCCAGTCGGGTAGTGTTACTGAAATCGTGATTTGGGGCTGTCTGATGTCCTTCTTTAATCTCGGTGCCTGGGGCGTACTCTATACTTATACCCCGGAACAATATCCGACCAATATCCGTGCCTTTGGTTCAGGCTGGGCTGGCGCAGTAGGCCGGATTGGCGGTATCGCGGCACCTTTTGCCGTAACCCATCTGATGGGCATGCCCAATGGTTTCAGCTATGTCTTTACCATGTTTACGGCAGTTCTGGTGGCTGTCGCGATTGTGATTCTGGTCCTGGGTGAAGAAACCAAGGGCAAGACCTTGGAATCGATGGGCTTATAAACAGAATGATTTTTTAGTTGCTTAGGGCCTATAAAGTGGATATTTTTAGGCCATAAGACACAAATTGTCGCGCTGAACGATTTGATGCCCTTGTGTCATCTACAGCCACGACTTAGCATAAGAAACATTGATACAAAAACGAATTATTTAGGACTATAGGTTGTTATGACAAGCCTTGCGCATCATGCGACAGAAAACCGCTCCGTAGCAGAATTTACCGAACAAGCTTATCTGAATTACGCCATGTACGTGATTATGGATCGGGCACTCCCTCATATTAGCGATGGCCTGAAACCGGTACAGCGCCGGATTGTCTATGCCATGAGTGAACTGGGCCTGAAATGGACCAGCAAACCGAAGAAATCGGCACGTACGGTCGGTGACGTACTGGGTAAATACCATCCGCATGGTGACTCGGCCTGTTATGAAGCCATGGTGCTGATGGCACAGCCCTTTAGTTATCGTTACCCGTTTATTGAAGGGCAGGGCAACTGGGGTTCACCAGATGATCCAAAGTCTTTCGCAGCGATGCGTTATACCGAAGCCAAGCTTTCCCAGTACAGTGAACTATTACTGTCTGAACTGGGACAGGGCACCTGTGAATGGCAGGACAACTTTGACGGTTCGATGAAAGAACCGGTGAACTTGCCGGCACGTGTACCGAACATCTTGCTGAATGGCACCACTGGTATTGCTGTCGGTATGGCCACAGACATTCCACCGCATAACCTGCGTGAAGTGGTCAAAGGGACGATTGCGCTAATTCGTAATCCGAGCCTGACCGATGAAAAAATCGCAGAATATATTCCTGCGCCAGATTTGCCGACCAAAGCCGAAATTATCACCCCACCTGCTGAACTATTAAAAATTCAAACCACAGGTCGTGGCAGTTATCGCATGCGTGCGGTTTATAGCGTCGATAAAAACGAAATTATCATCACGGAACTGCCTTATCAGGTGTCCGGTTCCAAAATCATCACCCAGATTGCCGATCAGATGCAGGCCAAAAAACTGCCATTGGTCAGCGATGTACGGGATGAATCGGATCATGCCAATCCAACCCGTTTAGTGATTGTCCTGCGTTCGAATCGTATTGATGCCGAATCGGTGATGAGTCACTTGTTTGCCACCACCGATCTGGAATCCAGTTATCGTGTCAATATGAACATGATTGGTGCCGATGGCCGTCCACAGGTGAAATCGATTCGTCGTATTTTACTGGAATGGATTGAAATCCGTAAAACCACGGTAACACGCCGTCTGCAATATCATCTGAACAAGATCGAAAAACGCCTACATATTCTCGGCGGTCTGATCATTGCCTATCTGAATATTGATGAAGTGATTCAGATTATCCGTGAGGAAGATCAGCCAAAGCCGGTACTGATGCAGCGTTTTAATATTGACGAAATTCAGGCTGAAGCGATTCTGGAACTGAAATTGCGTCATTTAGCCAAGCTTGAAGAAATGGAAATGCGCCGTGAGCAGGAAGAACTGGAAGCGAAAGCGGCAGTGATTCGTGAACAACTGGCCAATCCGGAATCTTTAAAAAGCTTGATCATTTCTGAGCTGAAAGACGATGCCAAGAAATTCGGCGATGATCGCCGTTCGCCAATCGTACAGCGTGCCGAAGCTGCTGCAATTAATGAAACTGAAATGTTGCCGGCCGATCCGGTAACGGTGGTGTTATCAGAAGCTGGCTGGATTCGCTGTGCCAAAGGTCATGAAGTCGATGCAGAAAATCTGAATTTCCGTGCTGGTGATCAATACTTGAGTCATGCACAGGGCAAATCCAATCAACGCGTTTATGTATTAGATGACACTGGGCGTAGCTATGCCTTGGCCATCAACACGCTGCCATCTGCGCGTGGTCTCGGCGAACCACTCAGTTCAAAACTGTCTCCAGGCAGCGGGGTAGGTTTTAAACAGGTTCTGGTGGCAGAGGATGAAACTGAAATTCTAGCAGCAAGCAACAAAGGCTATGGCTTTAAAACCCAGGCCAAGCAGCTGGATACCAGTGCCAAAGCCGGGAAAGCTTTCCTGAATTTATCTGAAGGGGCAGAGGTCATGAACCTGCAGCCACTCGAAGATGCCACACATGTTGCACTGCTCAGTTCAGCAGGACGCCTGTTGATTGTCGATTTAGCAGAATTACCTGTACTGAACAAAGGTAAAGGAAATAAATTGATACAACTTGAAGGTGATGAACAAATTTTGTCCATGACAATATTGAAGCTTGATGAAATAATTCAAGTGCTTGCAGGACAACAGCAGTTAAAATTAAAAGGGGATGATTTGCGCAAATATATCGGTAAGCGCGGTGCAAAAGGACAGCTTTTACCACGCGGATATCAAAAAGCAAATAAACTGTTGATTCAAAGATAAGACTAGCATCCATCCTGCGAAATACGTTATATATGAACAACGATTCAACAAGATGGATGCAATATCGCACATATACAAGTCTAAAAATGGCGTGTGATATTGAAAAAAACAGTTGAAATACTAAGGATTATGATTGGAGAGATGGCCATTATGGAAAAAATTTGGTTTGCTGAATACCAAAAAACAGGGATTCCAGAAACAGTAGAATTACCAGCAGAAAATACTTCTCTAGTAGATATTTTTGAGCGTAATTTCCAAAAATTCGGCTCGCGTGATGCCTTTATCTTTATGGATAAGGCAATGACTTTCAATGAATTGGAAGAGGCGAGCCGCAAGTTTGCAACTTATCTACAAAGCTTGGGGTTGGCAAAAGGTTCACGTGTGGCAGTGATGATGCCAAACGTTCTTCAGTATCCAGTCGTGGCACTTGGGGTGTTCCGCGCAGGTTTGGTATTGGTCAACGTGAATCCACTCTACACATCGCGTGAACTTGAGCATCAATTGAATGACTCAGGCGCTGAAGTACTGGTAATTATTGAGAACTTTGCTTCTGTTTATCAAGCGATTATTGGTAAAACACCAGTGAAACATGTCGTGGTCGCTTCTGTCGGTGACATGCTGGGTGCCTTGAAAGGCACACTGGTGAACTTTGTATTGCGTTCTGTACGCAAGCAAATTCCAGCTTGGGATATTCCAGGCCATGTGAGATTTAATGCGGCGTTATCTAAAGTTAATCCAAGTAACTATAAACGCCCTGAATTGACCCTGAGCGATACAGCAGTTCTTCAGTACACAGGGGGTACGACGGGTGTATCTAAAGGCGCTGAACTGACACATCGTAATTTGGTTGCGAACATGCTGCAGTGTGACGGTATTTTCCAGAGTAAATTTGGTGCGCAAGATGGTCAGCCAGATGACCGTATTTTCTGTGCCTTGCCGCTTTATCATATCTTTGCATTCATGGTATGCGCACTTTACGGTATGTACAAAGGTCAGGCGAACGTTCTGATTCCAAACCCGCGTGATTTACCTGCGGTGATGAAAGAACTACGTAAATATCAACCGACTTTCTTCCCGGCAGTGAATACACTGTTCAATGCGCTGGTAAACAATGAAGAGTTTAAGCAACTTGATCATAGTAAACTGAAAATGGCGATGGGCGGCGGTATGGCAGTACTTCCTTCTACTGCAGCAGCATGGAAGAAAGTTACCGGAACCAATATCGTTGAAGGCTATGGTTTGTCTGAAACTTCTCCGGTGGCAACAGCAAACCCACCTGCGTCTGAAGAATTCAGTGGCACTATTGGTATTCCATTACCATTGACTGAAGTGGCTATTCTGGATGATGAAGGCAATGAAGTTCCACTGGGTGAGCAAGGTGAAATTTCAATCCGTGGTCCTCAGGTCATGAAAGGCTATTGGAACCGTCCGGATGAAACTGAAAAAGTCATGGTGAATGGCTTCTTCCGTACCGGTGATATCGGTGTCATGGATTCACGTGGTTATGTGAAAATTGTAGACCGTAAGAAAGACATGATTTTAGTGTCTGGTTTTAACGTCTATCCATCTGAAATTGAAGAAGTTGTAGCAACTCATCCAAAAGTACTGGAAGTGGCTGCGATTGGTGTGCCAGATGAAAAATCGGGTGAAGTGCCAAAACTGTTTGTCGTGAAAAAAGATCCGTCTTTAACCACAGAAGAAGTTTTAGCATTCGCTAAAGAAAACCTGACCGGTTATAAACGTCCACGTTATGTCGAGTTTATGGATGAATTGCCAAAATCAAACGTAGGTAAAATCCTGCGTAAAGATTTACGTAAAACAGCCTAATACCTATAAGAAAAAAAAAGCGCCGTCAGGCGCTTTTTTTGATTTGGACTTTTTATTTTTTCATTAACCAGCGATCAAAATAAGGACGACCTACACCAACTACTCCCAAGAAGATAAACATGGTGCCAAACTGGCGAGTAAATCCGGTTTGATTAAAGCTGCCATAACTTAGAATGTTATCGACCAAGCAATACACCAGAATCGCGACCAGCCAGTGCCAGAGAGGCATACGCTTGATACCGACGAAATAAAAGGCAATCCATAAAATGGCAAAGGTGAAGATTGGTGACCAGATATTCATATTGGCACAAATGACAGCCATCAGAAATGCCACAATCGGTAGGACAATTTTTAATACGCGATCCACTTGACGTTGATGCTGGCGTTGTTTCTCGAGGACATCGAACATTTCATTTTGATCAGGCGCGACCATAGTGAATCCTTAACAAGTAATAAAAAGCACTCTATTTAACAAAATTTATTCACGAAATGCCATGCTATGATAGAGATAAAATTTTCATGAGAAAAAACAGATGCACAGCATTAGTGGGATTATTTATCTCATTTTGGCCGCTTGTCTTTTGCCTTATGTGTTTACATTGATTGCAAAAAAATCAGCAGGCTTCAGCAGCAAAGACAATCAGAACCCACGGGCATTTTTAGAAAAGTCTTCAGGCTTGGCCAGTCGCGCGAATGCTGCCCAGCAGAATAGCTTTGAAAGTTTGCCACTCTTTATTGCTGCTATTCTAATGGCGGAATATATGGTGGTGCCGCAAAGTGTAGTGATGACTTTTGGTGTAGCTTATCTGGTTTTTCGTGTGTTGTACGGAATCTGCTATTTGGCCAACTGGGCGACTTTACGCTCTATCGTATGGTTGCTCTCGATGTTATGTCCGGTAGCTTTATTGCTGCTGATCATCAAGTTGGTTTAAGTCATCAGGTCTGCGGACATATTTACAGTTCGATATTTTAAAATCCAAAAAAATCTTTAAAAACCGTTATAATTGTCGCGGTTTTTTAAAAGATATAACTTGTTAAAGAGTGATGCTATGAGCTACAGCAATATCCCAGCGGGTAAAGATGCGCCAAACGATATCTATGTGATCATCGAAATTCCTGCAAATGCAGCACCAATCAAATACGAAATCGATAAAGATTCTGATGCGTTATTTGTAGACCGTTTCATGGGTACAGCAATGTTCTACCCAGCAAACTACGGTTATGTACCAAACACACTATCGCTTGATGGTGACCCATTAGACGTACTGGTTGTAACACCTCATCCAGTAGAGCCAGGTTCAGTCATTCGTTGTCGTCCTGTCGGTAAATTGAACATGGAAGATGACGGTGGTGTTGATGCGAAACTGGTTGCAGTTCCACATGACAAACTGACCCCAATCTACAAAGATGTTCAGGAATATACTGATCTTCCTCCATTGTTGATCAGCCAGATCGAACATTTCTTTCAGCACTACAAAGATTTAGAGCCAGGAAAATGGGTTAAGTTAAGTGGTTGGGAAGGTGCTGATGTTGCGAAACAAGAAGTACTGGACTCAATTGCTGCTTATGCAGAAGCAAATAAATAATTGCTTTTTGTTGTCCAGGTTTTAACTTTTTAAAGCCTGGAATAAAAAAAACCTGCACAATGTGCAGGTTTTTTTATGGCTTGAAATTCGTGTGAATTAGAATAATTTCACAGGAATGTCTAACCAGATACGCCATTCATTAGTGTCACCAATGTAGTTTCCGTATTGGTATTCATCACTCGCACGGTAGTATGAGTGACGTACACGTAAGCTGGTATCTTTAGCAAAACCAGATTGAACTGTATATTTTACCTGATTAAAGAATTCACGTTCTTGAGCATCACCAGTGATTAATTGAGAGCGATCATTTTGATTAGCAACATCAATATCCCAACCATATACAAATGCAGAAGTCCAAGATAGGCCAGGAACATTCATTGCACTGAAATCGTAAGTGTATTGAAGCTGTGCTGATTTTTCATCATTACCAATGAAGTCAGACAGGTATGAGTTCGGCATATAAATGGTTTGATGACCATCACCTACACCTTGACCTAAACCATAGTCATAACCTGTATTACCTGTATTTTGTTGGTAAGCTAGCATGACATTGTGTGGGCCTTTATTATAGGTCGTAGAAATTGCCCAAATATTGTTGCTTAACTTATTTAGATCATTTGTGGTATGCGAATAAGTGTATGCACCACCATCTGACTTTTTATCCCAATCAGTATGATAGCCACTAAAGTCATGAGTTAAAGTACTACCATTCGCCAATGCATAATTATAGTTTGCATTAACATAATGACGCTCTAGGCGGTCTTTAATGTCTGTACCATAGTAAGAAGCATTAACTGCATCATTAAATTTGTATTTTGCACCCCAAACTACTGCGCGCTCCAATTCATTACCATCAGATTTGATCTGGCTTGAACGCTGGTTTTCAGTAAATTTACCAGCAACGAGGCTTAAGTTTTCGATTTCATTACTTTCAACCAATACACCTGTAAAGTATTCAGGTACTAAACGCGCAGTATTGCTTGCAAGTACAGGTAAGTCTAAAACCTGAGTACCATAAGTAGCAGTCGTGTTTGAAACACGTGCTTTTACATATGCGCCGCCACGTGCCCAATGATCATAAGCTGAACCATCCGGATGTTGAGGAATCATGTCATTACCGGCATGCGCATTTTCACCCAATTTGAAAGATGCATCACCGATAATACCGGCACCAAAGCCGACTACACCTTTGGTAAAACCAGAGTCTAATTTAACGATCGCAGTCTGAGCAGCTGAACTTGTATCATTAACAACTTCACGTGCACCGGTTTGATTGTTGTTATAGTTTGTTTTATCGCGGTGCAAATAGCCGGTACGGAAAAGTACAGAACCTTCTGCGTCTTCTACAAAACCTTTCGATTCGCTTTGCTCGCTAGCGAAAGCGGTAGAAACCAAAGCAGCCTGAATCAAAACTGCTAATGTTAATTTTTTTGAATTTTGCATTGGGAAGAGAGCCTTATACAAATTGATCGGAATTTTTTAGGAATTGTATAAGAATTGCTGAAAAAATGTCATTTTTTATTGGATATATTCCACTAAAGTTTAGATTTTTTTAACTCAAATTAAACAATAGCAAGGATTTGATATGATTAATTTCTGACCTATCGGTAAAAAGTGAGTAAAAACATAATCCTATTGGAAGATATAAATGATATTTCTGAAGTAGTGAAATAAACATGATCAGCTTGTTTATTTTAGAATGTGCAAAAATTTGATCAAAAATTACGCACTATTTTTTAGCACAAATTTTAGTCATTCTAAAAATAGAATCAAAATGGGGCAAATTGTAAATGATTATGTATAATTATTAAAAAAGTGAAGAAATACCCTTAAATACATTTATTTAAGAGAAAGCCTAGATAATTTAGTTTTTCATAATTTAAATTTTAATTTAAAAACAATGATTTAAATTTTATTTGTCTTTTTAGATTTATTATTTTGGTTCCTTTTATCCAGATTGGCATAGCTCTTGCAAATTTTGAGCTTGAGTTTAATCAATGATCATAAAAACGTCTCAGACGATCTGGGGGAGCCACACAATGAAATTAACATTAAAAGTATTATCTCTTGCTTTATTGGGCGCTGTATCTTCTTTTACTTTTGCCGAAGAACCTGTTGCTGAACATACGGTATCTGGAAATATCAGCGTACTTTCGAGCTATAACTTGCGTGGTATTACTAACATTCCTGAAAATAGCGGCGCTACCTTACAAGGTGGACTTGATTATAACCATGCGTCTGGCTTCTATGCAGGTTGGTGGGGATCTACGCTAGATTACCCTTTGTCTGAAGAAGGACGTGATGCTTTCGAAAATAACTTCTATGCTGGCTATAGCCATGCAGTCAATGATGACTTAGGTTTAACGATCGGTACGACCTACTATTATTATTATGAATCTGATGTCAATTCTGATGGATTTGAGCTGTTACTGGGTATGAGCTATAAAGATTTGGGCGTTACAGCACAAACTCTTCTTGAAGATACTACTTGGGGCAATGCAGGTGATACCTATTTAAAAGCTACTTATAGCTATGCTTTACCACAAGATTTCAGCTTGGATACAGCTTTAGGCTTATACGCTTATGAAAAATCAGGTGACTTTATTGAAGGAACTACAGAAAGTTTTGGTTTCCGTCATTTTGACATCGGTTTAAGCAAGCCACTTGGTGACACAGGTGTAACTGCAAGCATGAATTATATCTTGGGTGGTTATGATCGTTTTGATGAAAAACAAAAGAATAAAGTCGTATTTGGACTCGGTTATAGCTTCTAATCCTCTTTAGATAAAAAGGCGACCTTAGGTCGCCTTTTTTTAATGATCTAAATCTGCTGCTGCCCGCGATAAGACAGGGCCTCCGAAAGATGCTGACTTTGAATATCTGGACTTTGATTTAAATCGGCAATGGTGCGTGCAACACGCAAGACCCGATGATAGCCGCGCGCTGATAAATTCAGTTTTTGCTGAGCCATTTCAAGCATATTCTGAGCAGACTGATCTAATGCGGCATATTGCTCTAACTGCTTTGGACTCAAACTCATATTCAAGGTATTTTGCCGTTGCATCTGAATTTCATAGGCTGCAATGACGCGTTGTCTAACCGTTTCTGAGTTTTCTGTAGGTCGATTGTCCTGTAATTCATGCGCTTGTAATGGCGGTACATCAATATGCAAATCAATCCGATCCAGCAACGGGCCTGAAATCCGGTTCTGATAGCGTTTAATACTTTCGGGTGAACATTGGCAGCGGATATCTTGATTGAATGCATACCCACATGGACATGGATTCATGGCAGCCACCAACTGGAAATTAGCCGGAAAGGTAATTTGGCGTGATGCCCGGGAAATGACGATTTCCTTGGCTTCCAAAGGCTGACGTAGAACCTCCAGCACTTTGCGGTCGAATTCAGGCATTTCCCTAAATTGATAATTATGTAATCAAAAAGATCAAATAAGTTTTCATAAGAAATCTCTTCGAACTTCATAGAATTTCCAAAACTTTCAAGATAAATATTGTGAAGCTACTGCATAAAATATAATTTCTTGAAATTTCCTCCCAATTAACTTGATGTGTGCTGAAAAAACAGGAGGTTTTAACTTGGTAAACTAAACACACTCATCAGGAGTTTACCATGAGCAAGAAACACAAGACTTACACCACAGAATTTAAAGCTGAAGCCATCAAATTAATTGAAGCCAATCAAGGCAATGTCTCGGAAACAGCCAGACAACTTAGCATTTCAATGCAAACTCTTTCAAATTGGAATACCAAAGCAAAGGCTGGAACTTTAGCAGGTACAAAACAGTATTCACCTGATCTAAACGCTCTACTCGAAGAAAATAAAAAACTCAAACAACAGCTCAAAATAGCTGAAATGGAACGTGAATTTTTGGTGGTGTTTCAAAAAGTATGCTGGCATTAAACGAATCCATTATTGATATAAAAGAACACTAAATCAAAGGCTTTGAAATGATTTTCAAGCTTTTTGGAGAAGTTGCAGCT